>JBATYG010000070.1:0-4641 GCA_049673945.1 Occallatibacter sp. | reverse complement strand
TTTCTGGATGGAGTTTCAGGAAGCAGCGCGTGCAGCGGTGACGCGCTGATTCGCACCATGGCCGCGATGGCGCTGACCCCGGGCAGCGAGGTGATCTATGCGGGCATGTATGGATCGGCAGATGGCGGCGCCACGCGCGGAGGCCACGTGATGCGGGCAACATTCGCGCCAGGCTCGGGGTCGATGCCGGTGTGGAGCGATCTCACATTTAACCCGGTCACCAACGATACGCTGGGCATGAATGCCTGGGGTCTCGATATTTCGGGCATCACGATTGATACGCACGATGCAACCGGCAACACGGTCTACGTCACGGTCGAGGGATTTCCAAGCCCGACGCGCCAGATTCGCACGATCTATCGTTCGACTGATGGCGGCGCGCACTGGGCGTTCATCACGTCGAATCTGCCGCAGGCGCCGGCGAATGCGCTGGTGGTCGATCCGCAGGATGCGAACACGGTCTATCTCGCGACCGATGCCGGCGTGTTTTCAACGCGGCAGGTGGCGAACTGTGCGACAGCGGCGGCAAGCTGCTGGTCGGCCTTCGGCTCCGGGCTTCCGCTATCGCCGGTCGTGCAGTTAAGCGCGTCGCCCGCGGGTGTAACGCCGAGCGTGCTGGTGGCGGGAACCTACGGGCGCGGCGTGTGGGAGATTCCGCTGTGGACGGCGGGCGAAACGCTGACGGCGGCCAGTGTTGCGCCGTCGTCGCTGACCTTTGCGAGCCAGGCCTACGGGGTGGCGAGCAGTGCGCAGACAGTGACGCTGACGAACACAGGGGCGGGGGCGTTGATGCCGACGGCGGTTGCGGTGACAGGGGACTTCAGCGAGACGGATAACTGTCAGGCAGCGACGTTGAGTGCCGGTGCGAGCTGCGCGATCCAGGTGACGTTTACGCCGACGCAGGCAGGCGCACGTGCGGGGCAACTGACGATCAGCGCGAATATTCCCGAGGGGTCGCTGGCGGTGACGCTGAGCGGAACGGGCGAAGCACCTGGCGCGATTCAGCTTTCGCCACCGACGGTGGGCTTTGGCGAGGTGCAGGTGAAGACCACGTCGAGCGCACTGCAGGTGACGGTTGAAAACAACAGCGCCGTGGCGGTGCCGGTGACGAGCGCGGCGGTGAGCGGTCCATTTGTTCTTGAGAGCAACGCCTGCGGCAGCTCGATTGCGGCAAACAGCAGTTGCGCGGTGGCGCTCGAGTTTGCGCCGACACAGACGGGCAACGCGACTGGTACGTTCACGCTCGTGGATGGCGCAGGAACACAGACGGTGGCGCTGAGCGGAACGGGAGCTGCGGCGCCGACCGACACCGTGTCGCCGTCGTCGCTCACGTTTGCGGGGACGATCGTGGGGCAGTCTTCGGCCGCGCAGACGGTGACCCTGACCAACAGCGGCGATGAGCCGCTGACGTCGATCGCGACTTCGGTGAGCGGTCCCTTTCAGATTGCGGGTACCTGTACGGGGCAGCTTGCCGGTAACTCGACGTGCACGATCAGCGTTGTCTTTGCGCCGACGGCGGCGGGCGCACAAAGCGGAACGCTGACGGTTGCCGATGCGCTTACCACGCACACGGTATCGCTCGCAGGCACAGGCCTGCAGGCCCCAGTGATCAGCATAAGCCCGGCCAGCCTGCAATTCAGCGCGCAGACGGTGGGGGTGGTGAGCGCGCCTCTGGCGCTGACGGTGAGCAATACGGGTGGGGCGCCGATGGCGAATGTGGGGTTCGCGATCACGGGGACGGCGAGCGGCAGCTTCAGCGTTGCTTCGACAAGTTGCGGCGCGACGCTTGCGAATGACAGCAGTTGCACGGCGCAGGTGGCGTTCACGCCGGCCAGTGCGGGCGCGAGCCTGGCGACTCTTACGGTTTCTTCTTCCACACGTTCAGTGATGCCGGCGCAGGTTGCGCTGAGCGGCACGGCAGCATCCGCGAGCGGAATCAATGTTTCTCCGGCGCAGATGACCTTCTCGGTTGCGGCGGTCGGGGGGGGGAGCGCAGAGCAGACGGCGACGATCACGAATGCAGGCGCGACGGCTGCGAGCGGACTGACGCTGAATGCAACCGCGCCCTTCGGCGTGGCGCACACCACCTGCGCTGCGACGCTCCCGGCTGAATCAAGCTGCGTGGCTGCAGTGACATTTACGGCAGCGGCGAGTGGCGCGGTGACGGGCTCGTTCACCGTAATGACGACGAATGCGGGTTTGGCCACGGTTGCGCTGAGCGGGAGCACCGGCGGTGCGGGCGCGTTGCAGGTGCAGCCTTCGGTGCTGACGTTTCCCGCCACCGGAATAGGCGCGGCGAGCAGCGCGCAGACGGTGACACTGACCAATACAGGTACGGTGGCGCTGCCGTCGCTGGTGCTGGCAACGTCGAATGAGTTTGAAATGACGGCGACTACGTGTTCGTCGTCTCTTGCGTCCGGAGCAAGCTGCACGGTGGGCGTGGCGTTCAGTCCCACGAGCGCGGGAGCGCAGAACGGAACGCTGAGCGTGACTAGCAGCGCGCTCGCGCTGACGCAGCAGGTTGTGCTCGCGGGCACGGGATTCGATTTCACGATGGCGGTTTCGGGTTCGCCCAGCCAGACGGTTGCGAGCGGCCAGACGGCGAACTACACGCTGGTGCTGACGCCGATCAACGGCTCGTCGGGCACGTTCAGCTTCACGTGCGGGTCGCTGCCGCCAAATTCGGTATGCAGCTTCAACCCGTCGAGCACGACCGTGAACGCGAACATGACGGGCAACGTGGCGGTGGGAGTGGTAACGGGGCATACGTCGGCGTCGCTCGAGAGGCGCACGCTGCCGTGGAGGGCTGTGCCGCTGCTGTGCGGGCTGCTGCTGCTGCCACTGGGCTTCGCAAAGAAGCGGCGCCTGCTGCTGCTGATCGCAGTTCTCGGGTTCCTGGTGGGCGGCGTGGCGAGCTGTTCAGGCGCGGGCGGTGGATCGGGCGGGTCGGGCGGCGGTGGCTCGGAATCGAATACGCCCGCCGGGAACTATACGATTCCGGTGACGGCGACGGCGAACGGCATCTCACACCAGACGAGCATTTCTCTCACTGTAGATTGAGCGAGGGCGGAAATGAGCGCACGCGGCCACGGATATACTTTTAGTTTGAGGAAGAGCGGGGCATGACAGCGAAAGTATCCGTGGAAGATGTGACGCGCGTCGCCGAGCTGGCGAACCTGGAGCTTGAGCCGGATGAGTCCGTGCGCATGGTGCATGATTTGAACGCGATTCTGGAGTACGTGGCGCAGTTGAGCGAGCTGGACACGGCGAATGTGGCGCCTTTGGCGCAGGTAACGGAGCTCGAAGGCGCGGGCAGCCCGGCCGCGCTGCGCGCCGACGAGCGCGTACCCTCGCTGGACCGTGTCGCGGTGATGCCGCAGGCCCCGGAGAGCGATCAGGCTTTTTTTAAAGTGCCCAAGGTGATTGAGCGCTAGGGCGGCTGCATACGATAATGACCCTCGCCCGGAAGCGGGCCTTGCAGAGAGGAAAGCGGATTGCCTAGCGAAACTCGATCGACCGTGAAGTATGTTGAGAAGCCGAAGACCCTTGCAGAGCTGCGGGATGGGATTGTCTCGGGCAGAGTGAAGGCCGTCGACCTGGCGGGCAGCTATTACGACCGTATCGGGCAGGTCAATCCCAGTCTGAATGTGTATCTAAGTCTTACGAAGGAGCGCGCGCTGGAGCAGGCGGCCAAGGTGGATGCGGCTGCGGCGAAGGGCGATGCGCTGGGCAAACTGGCGGGCGTGCCGGTGGGCGTCAAAGATGTGCTGGTGATGCGGGGTGCGCCGGCGACGGCGGGCTCGAAGATTCTGAAGGGCTATGAGCCGCCCTACGATGCAACGGCGGTGACGAGGCTTGAAGGCGAGGGCGCGCTGCTCTTAGGCAAGCTGAACTGCGATGAGTTTGCGATGGGCTCGTCGAACGAGAACTCGGCGTATGGGCCGGTGCGCAACCCGGTTGATCCGGAGCGCGTGCCGGGCGGGTCGAGCGGTGGTTCTGCGGCGGCGGTGGCGGCAAATCTTGCGGTGGCGACGCTGGGCACGGATACGGGCGGCTCGATTCGCCAGCCGGCGAGTTTCTGCGGCGTGGTGGGCGTGCTGCCTACGTACGGGCGCGTTTCTCGCTACGGGCTGATCGCGTTCGCATCTTCGCTCGACAGGATCGGGCCGTTTGCCGCGAATGTGCGCGATGCGGCGACGCTCCTGGGCGCGATTGCGGGCCATGACGTGAAAGACGCGACGAGCTCGACGGCGCCGGTGCCCGATTACGCCGCAGAGAGCGACAAGCCCGCCGAGGGGCTGCGCATCGGCGTGCCGGCGGAGTACTTTGGCGAGGGCCTCGATGATGAGGTGCGCGCGCAGATCGAGCGGGGCATTGCCGCGCTTAAAGAAGCGGGCTGCACGTTCAAGCCGATCTCGCTGCCGCATACACGCTACGCGATCCCGACCTACTACCTTGTGGCGACGGCGGAGGCAAGCGCGAACCTGGCGCGCTTTGACGGCGTTCGTTATGGCTACCGGTCACCCTCGTCCGAGACGCTCTCGGCGATGTACCGGCACTCGCGCGAAGAGGGATTTGGTGCGGAGGTGAAGCGGCGCATTCTGCTGGGCACTTATGCGCTCTCTGCGGGCTACTACGATG
>JBATYG010000069.1:0-4738 GCA_049673945.1 Occallatibacter sp. | reverse complement strand
GGCTCGCAGCGCGCGGGGATTGTGCGTCTTGTGCTTGAGTCAGCGGCGAAGCTGGCGATTGTCGGCTGCGCGATTGGGCTCGTGGCGGCGGTGGCGGCATCGGGTCTGTTGCGCTCGCTGCTCTTTGGCATCAGCCCCTTCGATCCGATTACGCTCACGGTCGCTGCACTGGCCGTGTTAGCACTGGCCGTGGTCGCCGCGGCGCCGCCGGCAATGCGCGCGGCGTCGATCAATCCCATGCAGGCGCTGCGCGGCGAGTAGCAGCAGGACAGCAGCAGGCATTGCAACGGGTGCAGAAGGTCCTCTCTCGCCAACGCCGCTTTCAATGCAAGAACGGGGGCAACGCGGCGAACGCACCGGCGAGGTGCGCACTTCGGAATGCCTCAAATCTTCAGAATCTCGCGCTATTCAGACCGTAGCGCCGTCATCGGGTCAATGGAAGCGGCAGTGAATGCTGGTCCTACCGAAGCAATCACCGCTGCGAAGAACAAGATCGCGATCGTTGCCAGCAGCATGGCGGGGTCGCTTACATTTCCATGCGTCCAGTAGGCAAAGGCACGGCTGAGCGCCACACTTATGGACACACCAACAACTGTCCCCGCCAGCACTGACAGAACGCATCGGCGCGAGACCTCTTCGACGATGTCCGCTCGACGCGCTCCTAGCGCAATGCGCAAACCGAACTCCCGCGTTCTCTGAGCTACAAGATACGACTGAATACCGTACAGTCCGCAGATTGCGAACGCCAGACCGAGAAGGGCAAAGCCGGAGAACAAACGAGCAGCAAACCGTTCGCGGCCCAGGCTGTCTCCTTCGAGCAGATCGTTTGCCGTGACCGGATCGCCAACTGCCTGTCCCGCATCAACGCCGTGCACATCCTCCTTGATTCGATGTGAAAGGTCAACGGAATCGTTGCGCGTTCGGATCACTATATCGAATCCATCGAATGGCATCATGGAATATGGGATGAATACACCGGGATTTGTGGTCTCTCCAAGGCCCTTGTTCGGCGTGTCTCCGACTACGCCGATGATTTGAAAATGTTGATCATCGCCGGGAGCAACCAACCTCCATACATTTCCGTTTGCGATACCGCCGTTCAGGATAATGGTCTGGCCAATGGGATTTCCCTGAGCCCAATACCGGCGGCGCATCGACTCGTTGATCAGGGCTAACCGCGCTGCGTGCGAGGTTTCCGAAGTTGTCCATACACGTCCCAGTAGCAGCGGCGTCCCGAGCGTTGAAAAGTACTCCGAACTCACTTGTTGTGCGATGACGTGCCCTGTACTGGACTTCGAGCCCGGTATTTCAATCGGTGTTGAGTCGAGAAGCAGAGGAGGCAGGTGGCCGATGGCCGCCGAGATCACTTCGGGATCCCGCGCAATCGCCTTGCGAATCTCAGCGAAATATTGAACACGGTCTGCCCATTGATCGTGAGACCGTTCTTTCAGCACGAGATTTATTGACGCCAGATTCCGCGGTTCATATCCGAGGTTAGCGTGCAACAACTGCGCGAGCCTTCGCACTGTGGCGCCTGAGCCAGCCAGAAGAAGAATGGTCAATGTGACTTGTAGCACCAAGAGCGCCGTATGCGCGTTGAACGTGCCGCGTCTTCCAGCTAGTTTGTGCGTTCCGCCCTCCATCGCGTGCCGCAATTCCGATCGGCAAAGACGTAATGCCGGCCACAAGCCACAAACAAGTCCGGTGAGCGAAGAGACGCCGATGCTAAAGAGCAATACCGGCATATTCAGAGCAATTGCCGCCTCAGGCGGAAAGATGGTGGGAACTGGCTGGATTAGAAAATGGACCAGGCGAATGCCCCCAAGCGCCAGGACGGTACCCAAGGCTCCGCCAGCCAGGGAGAGGAGGAGGGACTCAGTGAGCAGTTGCCGCACGATACGGACGCGTGAAGCACCCAGGGCCTTGCGCATCGCAATCTCCGGGCGCCTTGCTTCTCCCCGAGCCAGCAATAGAATGGCAACGTTGACACAGGCAAGGACAAGCAGGAATGACACAGAAAAAAGGAGCACAACCAAGAACGCTCTGAATCGCCCAATCGTTATCTCATTGATGGGGACAACGTGGACTCTGAATTGCTGCGGGAAGTTCGCCGGAGTCTCTCTAGCGAAGTTGTCGAGCATGGGCTCGAGCGCCTGCTCCGCCTGTGCGCTGGTTACCCCGGCACGAAGGCGTGCGAAGACGTTTGCAGGACGGCGTGGATCAGTAGAGTAGGGCAGCGGAACATAGACGTCGTCTCCCCACCAAGCAAAACGCTGCGGCATTACACCGATAATCTCGTAGTCCTGATGATCAAGCTGTAGCTTCTGTCCAACAGCATTTGGGCGCGCTGCGAAATGAGATTGCCAGAAGTGATAACTAAGGACGGCGACACTGGCTTTGTCCGATGAGGAAAACTCACGCCCCAGAAGGGTCGGCACCCCAAAATACGCGAAGGAATTCCCGGACATGCGGCCCACCTGGAGCTGCTGCGGCAATTCGCCGTTCGTCAGCGCCATCGTATAACCATCTTGTGCAATCGCTCCATCGAGCACCGGGGACTTCTCAAATGCAGAGAATTGTGTCCCATCGAGCGCCAGGTCATAGGGTGCGGGATCCTTGTCGTAAAGATGGATATGCACCATCCGCATCGCATCCCGATAGGGATAGGGATCGATCAGTACCGCATGAACAACGCTATAGATTGTCGCCTCGGCGCCGATGCCGAGAGCCAGCGTGAGGATGCAAATTGCAGAAAAGCGCCGGTTCTTGCGGAAGTGCCGAAATGCGGAATGAATATCCTGCCAGAGACGTTCGAAGGGCGCCCATCCCCATTCTTCGTGTGTCTGCTCTTTGATTAGTGCTGTATTGCCGAAGGCGCGGCGAGCCGCATGACGGGCTTCTTCAGGTGCCAGGCCGTCCGCAAGCTGGTCCTCTTCTTCGAGGTCGAGGCCGGCGCGCAGTTCACGTTCGAGATCGGCATCTCGTTTTCGGATTTGCCACCACCGCATCATGAATCACTCCTGAATCAGCCGCGTGGCTCTGCCCTTCTGATCATTCAGTTCGCAACGCCTGCATCGGGTCGGTGCGCATGGCGCGAGATGCAGGAAGAACACAACCAGCCACGGCAACGAGCAGCAATCCCGCGGATACGCAAAACAGGGTGAGCGGATCGCTCTTGCCCACACCATAGAGCAAATGAGAAAAAGTCGGCAGCAGGCGCACGAGGGCAATCGCTGCCAGAATGCCGAGGCCCAACCCTGCACCAGCCATGCCCAGCCCCTGGCCAACGATCATGCGGAAGACACTACTCCTGTCTGCGCCGAGAGCCATGCGGATTCCGATTTCCTGTGTACGTCGCATGACCGAGTACGACACGACCCCATAAATGCCGACCGAGGACAGCAGCAATGCCAGCACAGCGAAGATGCCGAGAAGCAGAATGGGCAGATTCCGCGAAGCCATCGACTCAGATACGACCTCATCGATCGTCCTGACGTCATAAACTGGCTGATCGGGCGCAGACGCGTAGACGACTTTCCGAATGGCAGGCATCAAGTCTGCAGGGGGAATCGTCGAGCGAACAATGACGGTGAGAGTGCGGAAGAAGTCGCTGACCATTGAATCCGGCAGTTGGTAGGCAGGGATATAAATCTGCTGCGGAAGGTAGGTGCCCGGGTCATCCAAGCCCCAGTTGCGCACGTGTCCCACTACACCGACGATCCGGGCCGCTCCCCAATGCGCAACCGTGAGTGTCCGTCCGACGGGATTCTGACCGGGAAAGAAGGCGTGCGCGAGCACGCTGTCGATGACGACGACCTTGCCGGAGTTGATTTGATCGTCAGGGGTGAAGAACCTGCCCTGTAGGAGGGGGATCTTCATCGCCGTCAAATAGTCCGGGCCGGTCCAGAAGTAGAGTGCGTGAGGCGCTTCCTGCAGAGATGCGGGCTGCCGGGAGCCGAGCCAGAAAGGGCCGCCATTATCTCCTCCTGAGAGAGGAACGATGTTGGTGAGATCGGCTGCTTCCACTCCCGGCAGCTCATCCATGCGCGCAAGCAATTGTTGCCAGGCCGCGCGCGTCTGAGCTGGCGTAGTCGTCAACGAAGGGGACCAACCAACCCGGAACGAAATCACGTGCTGCATATTGAAGCCGGGATTTACGCGCCAGAGATTGTGGACGCTGCGCAGGAGCAACCCCGCGCCGGTCATGAGAATGAGCGTCAGCGCGAACTGCACCACGACCAGACGGCTAAGCAGGCGATGGCGACCGGTTGTGGTTCCGCGCGAGCTTCGTTGCAAAGCGTTCCGCACATCGGAGCTTGCCCATTGGATGGCCGGAGCGAGGCCGAAAAGAATCCCAACAGCAACGGAGGTAAATACGGTGAAGACGAGAACCGGAAGGTGAAGGCCGATGTTTCCGGCGCGCGGCAGTGTGTGCGCAAGCGCTGCCAGCAGCGCGCGTAACCCGAGGGCGGCCAGGCCGACACCAAGGGCTCCGCCCGCGAGCGACAGCACTATGCTTTCGGTGAGCAACTGCCGCAATAGCCGTCCGCGGCTGGCGCCCAGCGCGGCGCGAACGCCAAATTCACGGGCACGCGCGGTGGAGCGCGCCAGCAGCAGGTTGGCCAGGTTGGCGCACGCGATCAGCAGCACCAGGCTGACCGCCCCAAACAGTAACAGGAGCGTTCCCTTCACATCGCCCAGGACTTCGTGCATCAGCGAGGTCGACGTAACGCCGATG
>JBATYG010000068.1:0-8426 GCA_049673945.1 Occallatibacter sp. | reverse complement strand
CAGCGCGACTTCTGGGCGCTGCGCAATGTTTCCTTTGACGTCAGGCGCGGCGAAGTCGTCGGCATTATCGGCCGCAATGGCGCCGGCAAGAGCACTATGCTCAAGCTGCTCAGTCGCATTACCGTTCCGACCGAGGGCCGAATCCGCGTCCACGGCCGCATCGCCAGCCTGCTTGAGGTGGGCACCGGTTTTCATCTCGAGCTCACCGGCCGCGAAAATATCTTCCTCAACGGCGCTATCCTCGGCATGTCGCGCGCTGAGATCGTGCGCAAATTCGACGAGATCGTCGCCTTCTCCGAGATCGAGGAGTTTCTCGATACGCCCGTCAAGCGCTACTCCTCCGGCATGTATGTCCGCCTCGCCTTCGCTGTTGCCGCCCATCTTGAGCCGGAGATCCTCATCGTCGATGAAGTGCTCGCTGTCGGCGACGCTTCCTTCCAGAAGAAATGCCTCGGCAAGATGGGTTCCTTTGCTGAGAGCGGCCGCACTGTGCTCTTCGTGAGCCACAGCGTCGATGCGGTGCGCTCCCTTTGCCGGCGTGGTATCTGGCTGAAGAATGGTCATCTGCAAGCAGACGGCCCAGTCGAAAGAGTGATCGATGAGTACTACGAGAGCGTCTCTGAGGGCACTGACTTCACTGCCTCGAACAGCGATTACGGCCTCACCATTACCAGCGTCCGGTTGAAGAACGAAAGCGGCCGGGAGGTAAGCCAGTTTAACGCGGGTGAAGACCTCACCGTTGAAATCAGCTACGAGGCTTCAAAGCACATTGAGAGTCCACTCTTTGCGGTCGGCGTGAATGGGCGCAACGGTTCCTGCTTTACCGCGAACATGCTTCTCGATGGAGAGCAGCCCAGATTCATCGAGGGCTCCGGCAGCCTGTCTTGTACCTTTCGCGCGATTCCTCTGTTGCCACAGTCCTATACCGTTCGTATAGGCGTGCGCTCTGCCAATAATCGCGATGCCATCATTCCATATGGGGACGCCGGCTCTTTCACTGTTGCCAGTGAACTCTCTGACTTCGGCTTCAAAGGGGAGCATCTCAACCACGCCAAATACGCTACGCCTGTGGTGATTCCGTATGAGTGGAAGCTCCCCGATGGTGGTCGTATTGCTATCGCGCTCGACCGGCGAAATCTCTACGAGCCGGAACGCGCGAGTTAATAGCACAAGTGGAGCAAGACGAGGCGATGGAAGAGATCGTTGTCATCGGAGGCGGAGGACATGCCAGGGTTGTGCTCAGCATCCTTGGGAAGCTGAAACGCTTCAACATCCTCGGCTATACCGACCTCAGAGATCATGGTCCTCTGCTTGGGCATCCTTTTCTCGGGCCGGACAGCGGCCTCGCGGCCATCGTCACCGCGCATCCTGCGCTGAATGTAGCCATTGGGGTTGGGCAGGTAGGGCTCGGCGACCGGCGCCGCGATCTGTGGACGCGTCTCGCGGGTGCGGCCCCGCGGCTCCTCTTTCCGGCCATAGTTTCACCCCATGCAGTCGTCAATGAGGACGTCGTGCTGGGAGACGCCGCGGTCGTCATGGACGGGGTCGTCGTCAACTGCGGCGTTCGCATCGGCCGCGGCGCGATCCTCAACACCCACGCCACAATCGAGCACGATGTGGTGCTTGAGGAGTGGGTGCATATCGCCCCTGGCGCTACGCTCTCAGGCGGTGTTACTGTCGGCCACGATTCCATGATCGGCGCAGGCGCAACCGTCATCGAAGGCATTCGCATTCCGCCGGACACCTTCATCGGAGCCGGTTCCACCGTCATCGATTCGCTCACCGAACCCGGTGTCTACGCCGGCTCGCCGGCCCGCCGCATACGATAGACCATGCCAAAAGCCTTCATCATCGCTGAAGCGGGAGTGAACCACAACGGTTCGCTCGATCTCGCCATCCAGCTCATCGACACCGCCAGAGCTGCCGGAGCCGATGCCGTCAAATTTCAGACGTTTCGCGCCGACGCGCTTGCCGCCCGCTCCGCGCACAAGGCTGCCTATCAGGACCGCACCACTTCCCGCGATGAGTCGCAGCTCGAGATGCTGCGCCGCCTCGAACTCGATGAAGCCGCCCATCGCCGGCTTATTGAGCACTGCGAAAGCGTCGGCATTCGCTTTCTTTCCAGCCCCTTCGATCACGAAAGCGTCGATCTGCTCGCCTCCATGAATCTGCCCATCTTCAAGATTCCCTCCGGCGAAATCACCAATCATCCCTTCCTGCGCCACATCGCTGGCAAGGGCAAGCCCATCATTCTTTCGACCGGCATGTGCACACTCGACGAAGTGAAGGAAGCGGTCGATGTGCTGCGCGATGCCGGCGCGCACGATATCACTCTGCTGCACTGCGTCACCGAATATCCGACGCCTTATCCCCAAGTCAACCTGCGCGCGATGCTCACTCTCAAGGAAGCCTTTGGCCTTCCCGTCGGCTACTCCGACCACACCCCGGGCATTGAAATCTCCGTTGCTGCCGTCGCACTCGGGGCTGAAGTGATCGAGAAGCACTTCACCCTCGACCGCACCCTGCCCGGACCCGATCACGCCGCATCCCTCGAACCGGCGGAGCTGGCGCAGATGGTTTCTTCGATCCGCCACGTCGAAGAAGCGCTCGGCAACGGCATCAAGATGCCGGCGCCCTGCGAGATTCCCAACATCTCGGTGGCGCGCAAAAGCGTCGTTGCCGCCCGCGCATTATCCGCGGGCCACACACTGCGTGAAGCTGACCTCGCCATCAAGCGCCCCGGCAATGGCCTCGCACCCAAAACGCTGCCTGACCTCGTCGGGCGCACCCTCCGTGTCGCTATCGGTCAGGACGAGCTCCTCCACTGGGATCAGCTCGCATGATGTGCCCCGCAGTGAAGACGAAGCGCAGAAAGATCTGCGTCGTCACCACCAGCCGCGCTGACTTCGGCCTGCTCACCGGCCTCATTCGCGCCATTAAGGACGACCCCGCTCTTCAGCTCCAGCTCGTCGTCGCGGGCATGCACCTTTCCCGCACCTTCGGCAGCACGGTGCGCGACATCGAAACCGAAGGCTTCCGCATCGCTCGCCGCATTCCCATGCGTATGGAAGGCGGCTCAGCCGTAGCGAATCTGCATTCCGTCAGCGTCGGCCTCGATGGCTTCGCCAAAGCATTCACCGGGCTCAAGCCGGACATCCTCGTTCTTCTCGGCGACCGCTTCGAGCTTTTCGCCCCTGCTATCGCAGCCCTTATGCTGGGCATTCCCATCGCGCACATCCACGGTGGCGAACTCAGCGAAGGCGCAATCGATGAGTCCGTGCGCCACGCGCTCACCAAGATGGCCACCCTGCACTTCGCAGCCACCGAGCCCTACCGTCGCCGCATCATTCAGATGGGCGAAGCGCCCGCTCGCGTTTGGAACTTTGGCGCGCCGGGCCTCGACAAGCTCTACGGCCCCGGTCTCATGACGCGCACTGAGCTTGAGCGCGACCTCGGCATCAGCTTTCGCGAGCCCGTTGCCATCGTGACCTATCATCCCGTCACCCGCACCGCTGCCGATCCTGAGAGCCAGCTCCGTGCCATGGTTTCCGCCATCACCCTGAGCGGCATTCGCGCCATCTTCACCATGGCCAACGCAGACGCGCACGGCGCGAAGATCAACAAGCGCCTTCAGGCCCTCTGCGCGGCCCATCACGACCGCTTCATCTGGGCGCCGCATCTCGGTCATCGCCGCTATCTCAGCGTGCTTCGCTTCGCTGCAGTCATGGTCGGCAACTCATCCAGCGGTCTTACCGAGGCACCATCTTTCCACCTGCCCGTGGTCAACATCGGCGACCGCCAGCAGGGAAGAACGCGCGCCCCGAACATCATCGACGTGCCTTGCGACGAGGCCGCCATTCTCAAGGGCATCCGCCGCGCCCTCTCCGCCCGCTTTCGTGCTTCGCTGCGCGGCATGCGCAACCCCTACGACCGCTCGCGCGATGGTCGCACCAGCGAGCGCATCAAAAACGTGTTACGAGAAGTGCCTATATCGAATGAATTTCTCAAGAAGCGCTTTTACGACTTGAACTAGACTTGGGAGGCATACATTGAATCCTCTACCTTCGCACCAGGGTGCACCGCTCGAGACCTTACTTATGAATGAAGACATAAAACCCTTCCTCGTTCCTCAAACGCACACCATCCGGCAGGCGATGGAGCAGCTTGAGAAATCCGAGGAGAAGATTGTCTTCGTCGTCGATGACGGCCTGCGCCTCATCGGCTCGCTGACCGACGGCGATATCCGCCGCTGGATTCTCTCCGATGGCGACCTGCAGGCCCAGGCTCTCCGCGTCTGCAACTGCAACCCTCACGTCGTCAATGAGGACTACGACGCAGAAGAGCTGCGCGCCAGCATGCTCGCCGGCAACCTGGGCTGCGTGCCGGTCGTCAATCGCGCGCGCGAAATCGTCCGCCTCGTCTTTTGGAAGGAAATCTTTCAGGGCGATGCTTCCGTTAAACCCGCCATCACGCTCGACCTTCCCGTCGTTATCATGGCCGGTGGCCGCGGCACCCGTCTCGCGCCCTTTACCAACGTTCTCCCCAAGCCGCTCATCCCCGTCGGCGACCGCACCATCATCGAGATCATCATCGACCAGTTCCTTGCCTACGGCCTCAAGGACTTCCGCCTATCCATCAATTACAAATCGAAGATTCTCAAGTCCTACTTCGAAGAGCTCGCCCCTTCCTACTCCGTCTCCTTTATTGAAGAGAAGGAACCGCGTGGCACTGCCGGCGGCCTGCTGCCGCTTCGCGCTCCCGGTGCGGATTCGATCATCGTCACCAACTGCGACATCGTCATCGAGGCCAACCTCGCCGACCTCGTCGCCTTTCACAACGAGAACAACTACGATCTCACGCTCGTCGCCTCGCTCAAGGACTACCGCATTCCCTACGGAGTCTGCGAACTGGAAAAGGGCGACGGCAGCCTCGCCTGCATTACCGAAAAGCCGCAGTACAGTTTCCTCGTCAATACCGGCATGTACGTCGTTCGGCGCAACCGCCTCAGCCTCATCCCCGAGCAGGGTGTCTGCGATATGACCGACTTCATCGCCACAATCAAGAGCAACGGCGGGCGCATCGGCGTCTTCCCCATCGGCGAAAATGCCTGGATCGACACCGGCGAATGGGCCGAATATCGTAAAGCCATCGACAGCCTTGGACGGCTCAGCTCCCGCGCAAGCGGCGATTGAAAGATACCGGTCCCTCCATGCTCGAAGGAAAGCGCGTCGTCGCCGTTATCCCCGCACGCGGCGGAAGCAAATCAATCCCCGGGAAGAACATCAAGCCCCTCGGCGGCAAGCCCCTCCTTGCCTGGTCGATCGACGTGGCGCGCGCCGTTCCTGAGATCGACCGCATCCTGCTTTCGACCGACGACGACGAAATCGCCGCCGTCGGCCGCGCTCATGGCGCTGAAGTCTACAAGCGCCCTGCGCATCTCGCCACGGACGAAGCCCTCGTCATCGACGCCCTCAAGGATCTGCTCGCCACTCTCGCCGCCGAAGGCGATCCTCCCGAATGGGTCATCCTGCTTGAGCCAACCTGCCCGCTGCGCACCGCGGCTGATGTGGGCGACTGTCTCGCGCTCGTCGCGCAGGGCGGCTACGATTCCGTGGCCACTTTCAAGGATGCGGATCTCAACCCGCATCGCGCCTGGCGTCTCAACGACGGCGTCCCTGAGGTCTTCATTCCCGGCGCCGTTCCATGGCTGCCCCGCCAGAAACTGCCCAGGGCCTATCAGCTCAATGGCGCGGTTTACGTCTTTCGCGCATCGCTGCTTGCCGAGGAAGCAAGGTCACTGCTTGTCGGCAAACTCGGTGCCGTGCTCATGCCCCGCGACCGCTCGCAGGACATCGATGACGCTCTTGATTTTATGATTTGTGAAGCTCTACTGAGGAAAACCAACGCATGAGTAAGTCACTCCACGAACTGCAATCCCTCAAAGGCCGCACCGCCCTCGTCACCGGCGGCGCCGGCTATCTTGGTACGGCCATCTGCGAGACCCTGGCCGAGCTCGGCGCCGATCTCGTTATCGCCAGCCGCGACAAGGCTAAGTGCGAAAACAAGGCTCAGGAGCTTGCCACCCAATACGGCATCCGCGCCATCGGGCTTGAGCTCGACACGCTCTGCAAGCCCTCCATCAAGGCCTTTGTCGAAACCGTTCACCAGACCTTTCCCGCGATCGATATCCTCATCAACAACGCCTGGTCCGGCAATAAGAATTCATGGGAATCCATCTCTGACGAAGACTGGGAATACGACATCAACATGAGTCTCAACTCCGTCTTCCGCCTCACCAAGGCATTTTTCCCTGACCTCAAGTCCACGCACGGCGTCATCCTTAACATCGCCTCGATGTATGGCCACATCGGCCCAGACTACCGCATCTACGACGGCAAGGAATTCGCCAATCCGCCCAGCTACGGAGCAGCCAAGGCCGGCGTGCTGCAGTTCACGCGCTACCTCGCCAGCTTCCTTTCGCCGCATAGCATCCGCGTCAATGCGCTCAGCCCCGGCGCCTTTCCACATCCGCCCACGCAAAAGCACGAAGCGTTCATGCAGAAGCTCGGCTCCAAAAATCCGATGAACCGCATCGGCCAGCCTGAAGAGCTCAAAGGAGCCGTCGCGCTGCTCTGCTCGAACGCCGGCAGCTACATCACGGGCCAGAACATCTGCGTCGATGGCGGATGGGCAATTTGGTAAAGTCAGTCGGCATTCTCGGCGTCAGCGAAGGCAACGGCCATCCCTTTTCCTTCTCTGCCATCATTAATGGATACTCGCCTGAAGGACTTGCCGCCTCCGGGTGGACGGGGATCTACGATTATGTGCGGCGCCGCCACCCGTCTGAGTTCGGCATCGAGGGCTGGCGCGTCACGCACGCGTGGACGCAGGACCCGGATACCACGAAACGTCTCTGCGCCGCCTCCAATATTGCCAACGCCGCAGCCGACTACCACGACTTTCTCGGCGCAGTCGATGCCGTCATCATCGCGCGCGACGACTTCGCCATGCACCGCGAGTTGGCGCAGCCCTTTCTTGAGGCTGGCTTGCCCGTTTTTCTCGATAAGCCGCTCAGCGTCGATCTCGACGAACTCCGCTTTTTCCGCCCTTATCTTGAGAGCGGCCAGCTCATGTCCTGTTCCGGCATGCGTTATGCCCGCGAGCTCGACGAGCCGCGCGCCGATCTCGCTGCTTTCGGGCAGTTGAAACTCATCCGCGGCGCCATCGTCCTCGCCTGGGAGAACTATGGCGTTCATCTCCTCGACGCCGTCTTCAATCTCACGCCGGCACATGCCGTCTCCGTGCAGATGCTGCCCGCGGCTCACGCCTCGGCGGCCATCCGCCTCGATAATGGCGCGCTCTTTCAGCTCGACGCGCTTGGCGCCTGCGCCCGCACCTTCCACCTTGAGATCTTCGGCGCCGAGCGCAACGGCGCCTGGGACATTACTGACAACTTCTCCATGTTCCGGCGCACGCTCTGGAACTTCTTCGAATCCATCCGCTCCGGCAGCCCCGCCATTCCCCCCGAGCGCACGCTCGAAATCATGCGCGTCCTCATCGCCGGGCGCATATCTCAAAAGGAAAAGAGGGAAGTCCTTCTCGATGAAATCGCACTATAAAACTTTCTTTGATCTCAGCGGTAAAACCGCCATTGTCACCGGCGCCGTCGGCATCCTCGGCAGCCGCTTCTGCCGTGGTCTCGCCGAGTTCGGCGCCAAAGTCGCTGTCGTCGATCTCGACCAGGAGCGCTGCTCGGCCTTCGCCGCCGAGCTTGAAAAGGACTACGGAACGCCTGCCATCGGAGTCGCCTGCAACATCGCCGAGCCCGAGTCCGTCGCCGCCATGGTCGGCAAAATCGTCGATCGCTTCGGCGCCATCCACGTTCTGCACAACAATGCGGCGTCAAAATCGTCTGACCTCGACGCATTCTTCGCCACCACCGAGGATTATTCCCTCGCCGAGTGGCGCAAAATCATGTCGGTCAATGTCGATGGCATGTTCCTCGTCGCGCAGGCCGTCGGCGGCCAGATGCAGAAGCAGGGAAGTGGCGGCAGCATCATTCAGACCTCGTCGATCTACGGCCTCGTCTCCTCTGACAAGCGCATCTACGAGGGCTCCTTCTATCTCGGCCGCCAGATCAGCAATCCTGCCGTCTATTCGACCTCCAAGGCCGCCGTTGTCGGCCTCACCCGCTATCTCGCCGCCAACTGGGGCGACCACGGAATCCGCGTCAATGCTCTCGTGCCCGCCGGCGTCGAGAGCGGCCAGAACGATACCTTTAAGGCCCGCTACTCCGCGCGCGTACCCCTTGGCCGCATGGCCAACGGAGACGAAATGGTAGGCGCGCTTGTCTATCTCGCCTCGGATGCCTCAAGCTACGTCACCGGCCATTGCCTCGTTGTCGATGGCGGACTCAGCGCCTGGTA
>JBATYG010000067.1:0-18680 GCA_049673945.1 Occallatibacter sp. | reverse complement strand
GCGCTGGCAGGCGATCCGAATAACGGCATCGATCAGGTGTTGGACGCCAGCCAGATCGCAGAGCATGGAGGCTTCCCCGACGCCGCTTACCTGATCGTGATGAAGCCGGGATACACGGCCGGCTCTGCCACCTCAGGCCCCCTGGTGGTCGCGCAGACTGTGGTGCATGGCACCCACGGCTTCTGGCCGCTCTTTCCCGAGATGCATTCATCCTTTTTTGTGCTGGGCGAGGGCGTGGCGCACGGGCGCGACCTGGGCACGATCGATATGCGGCAGATTGCGCCGACAGTCGCGAAGATCCTGGGCGTGAAGCTGCCTGCGGCAAGTCAGCCGGTACTGCATATTGAGCAGTAGAGGAATCGCTCGCGGCCTGGGCATACACTGGCGTTGATGGATAACGAACGCATCCGTGCGATCTGCATGGCGCTGCCCCACGTCGCTGAAACGGTGAGGGGGGGGCATCATCTTGTCTATTGGGCCGGGAAGCGCGATGCCGGCGGCAAGATGTTCGCGATGACCGATCTTGATGGCATCGGCACTGGAGTGCTCTGGTTCCACTGCGGCGCCGAGCGCTTCCATGAAGTGCTGGAAGTCGAAGGCATTATTCCGTCGCCCTACCTGGCGCGGGCCCACTGGGTCACGGTCGAGCGCTGGAGCGTGTTCCGGCCGCGCGAATATGAGGATGAACTCAGGCGCGCCTACACGCTTGTTTTCGAGCGCCTGCCGAAGAAAGTGAAGACGGCGCTTGCCGGGGCAGAAGGCGAACGGGAGAAACCCGTCGTCGGGCGCCGCAACGCAACCACCGCAAGGGCCAAATCGGCTACCCGCAAAGCTCGGCGTGCCTGAAGGATACAGGCTCAAGGAAAGCGTTCATGGAACAACCTGGGCGCATTCTTCGTATCGGTAAAGTGAAAGGACTCCGCGCTGGATCGGAGCGCTGCAACCCATGGTGAAGTTTCTCCTCTTCTGCATTCTTCTCGTGCTCTGCTGGCCCTTGGCGCTGGTGGCCCTTGTGCTCTATCCGCTGGTGTGGCTCGTGCTGCTGCCCTTCCGGCTGGTCGGCGTTGCCGTTGTTGGCGTAATGGCTCTGGTGAGCGCGATCTTCCTGCTGCCGGTTCGGGTGCTGCGCGCGGTCTGAGGCCGATGCGCCCTCGGTTTCGCGCCGCTGTGGGCCGCGATCTCGACATCTCCGTTGGGAATGCATTAGCTTGGCCCTATGGCTGGCGTTTCGTTGACATTAGAGGGCAAGGTTGCCCTCATCACAGGCGGCTCGCGCGGCATCGGAGCCGAGGCCGTCCGCCTTTTTGTGCAGGCTGGAGCCCGCGTCGCGTTCAGCTACCGGCAGGCAGGCGCAGAGGCCGCGTCGCTCGCCGCTGAATGCGGCGGCCCCGGGCGCTGTGTCGCGCTGCAGCAGGATCTGAGCTCCGCGGAAGACGGCCGCAGCCTTGTCGCGGCCAGCGCAAAGGCCTTCGGCCGCCTTGACATCCTTGTGGCCAATCACGGTGTCTGGCCGCCCGAGGATGTTTCCATTGCGCAAATGACCGATGCAGTGGCAGAAGACGCTCGGCGTCAATCTTGACTCCATCTTTGGCCTGGTGCAGGCCTCCGTGGTGCAAATGGAGCGCCAGCCACCAGAGCAGGGAAGCATTGCCGGCCACATTGTGCTGATCAGCTCAACGGCCGGGCAGCGCGGCGAAGCCAACCATGCCGACTACGCCGTAACCAAAGGCGCCCTTATCAGTCTCACTAAGAGTCTGTCGAGTGAACTTGCGCCGCGGGGTATTCGGGTAAACTGTGTTGCTCCGGGCTGGGTGGCGACGGATATGTCCGCTGCCTCGCTCGCCGACTCAGTCGTAGGCGCTCGAATTATGGCATCGATTCCGGTTGGCCGCGTCGCGACCGCAAGGGAAATTGCCGGGCCAATTCTGTTTCTATGCACCCCGCTGGCCGGCTTTATCAGTGGCGAGGTGTTGAACGTGAACGGTGGCGCTGTGCTTGTTGGATAAGGGAGAGCAAGAATGCGAAGAGTTCTGTCGTTGGCGCTGGCGGCCCTGCTACTGGCGATGCCGCAGGCAACACTGACACAAACTGACGACATCGCCGCGCAGAATACCAGGAAGGCGCACGCGCTTCTCGATGCCATGGTGCAGGCCATGGGCGGTGCCGCGTGGTTCAACATGAAAAACGAGATGCAGCAGGGCCACGTGGCCGCCTTCTACCACGGCAAGCCCAACCTCGGCACAACGGAGCTGTGGATCTATCACCAATGGCCCGACAAGGACCGCATTGAGGTCACCAAGCACCGGGACGTGGTCGAATTCTACCTTGGCCGCGAGGGGTGGGAGGTGACCTACCGCGGCAAGAAGGCCGCGCCCAAGGACCAGCTCGACGAGTTTCTGCGCCGGCGCGATCACTCCATTGAAATGGCGATTAAGGTCTGGCTTAAAGACCCGAACACGATCCTGATCTATGAGGGGCAAAAGATGGCCGAGCGCCATCTCGCCGAGCAGGTCACGCTGATCTCGCCACAAAACGAAGCCATTACCATCCAGGTCGACTCGCAAACCCACCTCCCGCTGCGTCGCAGCTTTCAGTGGCGTGATCCGGTCTACAAGGATAAGAACACTGACGCCGAAGAATACGACGATTATCACGTCATCGACGGCCTGCCCACGCCCTTCAGCATCACGCGCTATACCAACGACGACATGACGCGCCAGTACTATCTCGACAAAATCGTCTACAACCAGGATCTCCCTGCTGACTTCTGGGATGCGGACGCAGCGGCACAGCGGATCAAGAAATAGCTTGTCCAGATAACCTGGCTTCGGCTCGGCACGTTGGGCTTCGATATAATCCTCGCGAGCGCAATCCTGCGTGGTTGCGTGCCATTTGGAGCCAGAGAATGACGTTCGACATTCAGGAGATCATGGCGTATCTCCCGCACCGTTACCCTTTTCTCCTCATCGACCGGATCGTCGAATTTGACCGTTCCAAACGGGTCATTGCCCTTAAGAATGTCAGCATCAATGAGCCCTATTTCCAGGGGCACTGGCCAGGCGCACCCATCATGCCCGGTGTCCTGGTCATTGAGGCAATGGCGCAGGCCGGCGCAGTGCTCATGCTGAGCGAGATGACCGACCGCCAGAATAAGCTCGCGGTCTTCACCGGCATCGACGGCGCGAAGTTCCGCAGTCAGGTTGTTCCTGGCGACCAGCTCCGCATTGAGGTTGACGTGCTCAGCTTCCGCACCCGCTTCGGCAAGATGGCCGGCAAGGCTTACGTTGGTGACAAGCTCGCCTGTGAGGCTACGCTCACCTGCATGGTGGTCCCCCGGCCTGCCGACAACCGGAAGACAGAGGCAGAGTGAGCATTCACCCCAGCGCGATTGTGGCCGAGGGCGCAGTGGTGCCCGGCTCCTGCACCGTCGGCGCCTATTCCACCATCGGCCCCGAGGTGGTGCTCGGCGAAGGCTGCGTGCTCATTTCACACGTGGTCCTCGATGGCCGTACACGCATTGGCGCGCGCAACACGATCTATCCGTTCACGTCGATCGGCGTCACTCCGCAGGACCTGAAGTACCAGGGCGAGCCCACCGAGACTGAGATAGCGGACGACAACACGATCCGCGAGTGCGTCACCATCAGCCGTGGCACTGAGAAAGGCGGAGGCATCACCCGCGTCGGCTCAAACAACCTGCTGATGGCCTACGTGCACATCGGGCACGACAGCATCGTCGGCAGCCATTGCATCCTCGCCAATGCGGCGACGCTTGCCGGCCACGTCATCATCGAAGACTACGCCACCGTAGGCGCCTTCAGCCCCGTGCACCAGTTCTGCACCGTCGGCCAGCACGCCTACATCGGCGGCGGCACAATTGTGACCCAGGATGTGCTGCCGTTCTCGCTTACCTCAGAGCGGCGTGAAAACAAGGCGTACGGCATCAACAAGGTGGGTTTGGCGCGGCGCGGCTTTACGCCCGAGCGGCTGCAGAAGCTGCAGAAGGCCTTCAGGGCCTTGTTGGCGACAAAGCTCAACACATCGCAGGCGCTCGAGAAGCTCAGGGAAATGGGCGGTGAAGACGCGGCAGTCCTGGCCGCCTTTATCGAGCGCAGCCAGCGCGGAGTCATCAAGTAGCAATGAAACTCGGCCTCATCGCCGGTAACGGCCGCTTTCCGTTCCTGCTGCTCGACGCAGCGCGGGCCCAGGGCTTCGCCGTCACAGTTGCCGCCATTCGCGAAGAGACCGACCTTGAAATCGATCACCGCGCTGCCTCTGACGATCACATCACCGTTCACTGGCTCTCGCTGGGCGAGCTCTCGCGGCTCATCCAGGTATTTCACACGGAAGGTGTGACCGCGGCGGTAATGGCCGGCCAGGTAAAGCACAAGCAGATCTTCTCGAGCATCCGGCCTGACTGGCGCCTGGCCAAGCTGCTGCTCAATCTGCGTACGCGCAACACCGACATGCTGCTCGGCGCCGTGGCCAAGGTTCTTGCCGACGAAGGCATTGAGCTCATCAGTTCCACAGCCTTTCTCGAACCGTTGCTGGCCCAGGAGGGCGTGCTCACCGAGCGCGCACCCAATGAAGAAGAGCGGAAGAACATCGAATACGGCATGGGCGTAGCCCGCGCTGTTGCCGGCTTCGATATCGGGCAAACCGTCGTCGTGGCTGCTCAGGCATGTGTTGCCGTAGAAGCAATGGAGGGTACCGACGCAGCCATAGAGCGCGCCGGGCGGCTGATGCAGTCGCTCGACCGCGAGGCCTCGACCCTCGCCCGCAAGCTCACCGCGGTCAAGGTTGCCAAGCCCAACCAGGATATGCGCTTTGACGTGCCGGTTATCGGCATGCGCACGCTCGAAACCATGATCGCGGCCGGCGGGAGCTGCATTTCGGTGGAAGCTGGACGCACGCTGCTCTTTGACCGCGACACACTGCTCAAACGCGCATCCGAGGCCGGTATTGCCATTGTCGCGGTGCCGCGCTAGGGTCCTACGGGGGGGGTGTTGACCAGCTCTCCCGCTGATTTCATTGATTTTTAGCGTCCATCGACCCCCTCTTTGCGTCAGAACAAACGGAGGTTCCTTGTGAAAAAGCTGGTTTTTCCCGTTCTTGCTGCCTGCCTGGCGGTTGCCTTCTCACTCAGTCCTGCCGCATATGCCGCCGACGAAGCGATGCCGGGCGTCGGCCAGTCTGCGCCAACCTTTACCCTTCCTTCGCAGACAGGGAAGGAGATTTCGCTCAAGAATTTTCGCGGCAAATGGGTTGTCCTCTACTTCTATCCCAAGGACATGACCAAGGGCTGCACCATCGAAGCGCACAACTTTCAGCGCGACTTGCCCAAATTTGAGTCAGAAAATGCGGTCATCCTTGGCGTCAGCGTCGACACAGAGGGTAGCCATCAGCAGTTCTGCACCAAGGAAGGGCTCACCTTCCGCCTGCTTGCCGATCCCGCGCACAAGGTTGTGGATGAGTACGGATCGCTCGGCCATTTTGGAGAGATGACCATCGCCAATCGCAACACCTTCCTCATCAATCCGCATGGCAAGATCGTGAAGGTGTGGACGAAGGTCGATCCCTCGCACCACTCTGAAGAAGTTCTCACTGCGTTGCAGGAAGCGAAGAAGTGAGTGTTTCTGCTGTTCTGACCGGCACGGCGCAGAAGTTCCGCGCCGATCTCGATGAGATTCACGGGACGCTCAGCTCAGTGCCCGTGGTGCTGGCCGATCGGCCCTGGCGCGACGGCGGCTGGACGCGGAAGCAGATCGTGGGTCACCTGCTGGATTCGGCCGCCAACAACCGCCAGCGCTTCGTGCGTGCAACCATCGAGGGAAAATACGCCGGGCCCGTCTACGATCAGGACGCGTGGGTCGAAGCGCACGGTTACGCGGAGCTCTCGTGGCAGACTCTGCTGAACTGGTGGGCGATCGAGCACGAGATCCTCAGGGTCGTTGTCGATCGCATCCCTGAGGAGCGTCTCGATGCACCCTGTCTTGTCGGTGACGATCCGCCGGTGACGCTTCGCTATCTCATCGAGGACTACATTACGCATCAGAACTGGCACCTGCGCCAGATCACCACGGGTCTCTCCGCAGGCTGAAAGGGAGCATCCCGGCTAAGAGCAGACGCAAAAAAGCCCGGCGCATTGCCGGGCTCTTTTGCTTGCCTTGATATTGCGGTTGGCCTGTTACTTTTTCTTTGAAACAGCCTTCTTCTTCGCGGTCTTCTTGGCTGCCGTCTTCTTTGCGGCCTTCTTTGCAGGAGCTTTCTTCACTGCCTTCTTGGTCGCCTTCTTTGCTGCTTTCTTAACTGCCAACTTGTTACCTCGTTTGGTGGTTTTGGTGGCGCGCTTCTTAGCCGCGGTTTTCTTGGCCGCAACCTTTCCGCCCTTCGCGCCAGCTCTCTTCTTGACGGCGGATTTCTTAGCAGCCTTTTTGGCCACAACCTTTTTCGCAGCCTTCTTGCGAGCGGACTTCTTAGAAGTCTTTCGGGCCGCAACCTTTTTCGCAGTCTTCTTCACGGCGGCCTTTTTCGCGGGTTTCTTAGCCGCTGCCTTCTTCGGCGCCTTCTTGGCTGCCGCCTTCTTCCTGGCCGGTGCCTTCACGGCGGGCTCAAAAAGCGGGATCTCAACAATCACGGCTTCTTCGACGCCCTCATCATCGTCAGAGGATGTGAGGACACTCGAAGTCTCTACCTCGTCGTCTTCCTCAAAGTCGTCGTGATCGGAGTCGAGCCCGAGCGGCTCCGTATCAGGGTTGTCGTCACTCTTCGCGTACATCCTGAACTGATCTTCCATCCGATTCGCCTCCAGCGGCTTGCCGCTGCCCTCTTGGGTCTTCCGTCTGCGCAATGCGTTTGATCTCCGTCACTGCGTGCGGAGTAATTGTAGCAATAGCTCAGTTGTAAAAGCTAATCAAAAAGACGCGTACAGTGTTGCGCAAAGCTGATTTCGTTGCGAGGCACGGAAGGCCTTTCAGTTGGAGGCGCGAGTCTGCGAAGAGGGCTTGTGCTTTTTTGAGCGGTGCGCCGCAGCCGGTTCCGTGGCCTTCGTACCCTTGGCAGAAGACTTGCCCTTCGCCGCATGTGGTGTTTCTGCCGCGTGCTTCGACGCCGCGGAAGTGCGATGATGGCTCGCCGAATGCGATACCCGCACCGGCTCGGCAACATGCAGCCGCCGGCCAGGTGGGACCTTGGTGACGGTCAGGTTGTTCCATCGCCGCAACTGGGTGAGGGAAACGCCGAACCGGTCGGCGATAGAGACCAGCGTGTCGCCCCTGCGAACGACATAGAGCACAGCCCGCGCGTGTGTTGCGGGCGGCGCCATCGGCACCACCACAGCGTCAACGCCTTCGAGGCTGGCGCCCTCATGCATTTGATTCACCGCCGCCAGTTCCGACTCCCCCACTTGGTAGGCGCGCGCGATCGAGGCCAGCGAGTCGCCGGATGCGATGCGGTGATAGCGCCACGAATCGCGCTTGGTCAGCGGAACCTGCTCGACGCGCTGCTGGTAGGCCAGCGCCGTTCCCGCCGGAAGGTGCAGGTCAAATTGCGTGTCCTGAGGAGTCGTCATGCGCAGCAGGCTCGGATTCAAGGCCTCCAGCTCATCCACCGGTGTATTCACCAGATCCGACACGAGGCGCAGGTCGATCGGGTAATTGATCGTCACCGTATCGGGAATTACCGGCGGATCGAGCGTGACCTGGTCGAATCCATACTGCGTGGGATTCTTCGCGATGATGATCGCCGCGAGAATTTCGGGCACATAGTTTTTCGTTTCCCCAGGCAGGTTGTTGCGCCTGTAGAGCTCCCAGAAATCGGCGTACCCGGTCTTTTGAACCGCGCGCTGCACATTGCCCGCGCCCCAGTCATAGGCCGCCATCGCCAGGTACCAGTCGCCAAGCTGATCGTAGAGAAACTTCATGTAGCGGGCATAGGCGCGAGTGGATTTTTCAGGGTCGAAGCGCTCGTCGATCGATCCGCTGCGCGTCAGGCCATAGTCGCCATGGGGCATGAACTGCCACATGCCGCCTGCGTGCGTGCGTGGATTGATGGCGCGCGGCTGAAAGCCTGACTCCGCCACGGCGAGGTAAATCAGATCCTGCGGTACCCCTTCCTCCGCCATGACCCGCTGAATCATCGCCTTGTATCGGCCCGACCGCTCAAAGGAGTGCATCAACGTATTGTGGCCGCGCTGCGTATTGGCGAAAAAGTTGATGAATGCCGCAACATAGTCATTCACCATCAGCGGCAAGTCAGACTTTGTAGTTGCCAGTTCACGCTGAGCCTTGGCCACAACGTTCGGATTCACGGCAAAGGTCACGTCGCTCGCCACATCGGCGGGAGTGGGCTCCTGGTTCGGCGCAAATCCGTTGCCCTGCTTCAACGCATCCATTTCCAGCGAGGTCACCGCGTCAACCACGCGATCGAATTCATCCTGAAGCTGCGCGTCGGCTTTGATATCCATGCCGCTGGTCAGCATCAGATCCACAGCGCGGTCAAACTCGGTTTTGGCGGCAGGCAGATCGCCCTTTCGATAGTCGGCCTGCCCGTTGGAGTATGCCTTCTCCACCTGGTCGATCAGCACCTGCACGCGCTGCTGTTGTTGCGTGCTGGTTTTCTGCTCCAAGGGTTGCGCGGCGGACTGAGTTGCGGCGGGAAGTGCGGGAGCGGTGGCCTGCGGCCTCGCGCCTTGCGATGCGGGGCTGTGCTGCGCGGGAGTGCAACCTGCCAGCAGGAAGCCCAGCGCGCTGCACGAAATTAGACAAATCGAAACTCTACTCATGTATTCGAAAACAGGCGTCGCCCGCAGCAGCCAGACGATCGCGATGCCAAAAGAAATCCTCTGCCGATGATAAGCTATGCGATGGGGCCTTCCAGCACCTGCTCGCGTGAAGGTGTCTCAAGTTGATATCTGATCAGGGTCGATACCTGGCACCAATGGCGTCGATTTGATTGTCGTGGCTCCCGTACACAGTATCGCTGGTTTTATTGGAGGCGTTCTCATGCCTCGGCGGTTCTCCAGTTACCTGAGTGTGCGGCCATAGCGATGAATAGATCCGCCGGCGCGGCGAATCGCCTGAATGATTCCTGAAACATTAGACTTACCGGAGAGCCTCTCGTACTTCGCATGGACGCACGATTTCTACGCAATTTCGCGATTATCGCCCACATCGACCACGGCAAGTCGACGCTGAGCGATCGTCTGCTCGAGCTGACCGGCGCCGTTTCCCAGCGCGAAATGCAGGCGCAGATTCTCGACGCCATGGATCTCGAGCGCGAGCGCGGCATCACCATCAAGGCTCACGCCGTCCGCATGATGTACAAGGCGCACGATGGCAATACTTACCAGCTCAATCTCATCGACACCCCCGGTCATGTGGATTTCAGCTACGAGGTCTCGCGCTCGCTCGCTTCCTGTGAAGGCGCGCTTCTCGTCGTCGATGCGAGCCAGGGAGTCGAAGCGCAGACGCTGGCAAACGCCTATCTCGCCATCAACCATGGCCTCGAAATTATTTCGGTGATCAACAAGATCGATCTGCCTTCCGCGGACATTCTGCGTACGCAGGAAGCCATTGAACAGGCCGTCGGTCTCGATGCGACAGACGCCATTCCCGTGAGCGCCAAGACCGGGCAGGGTGTCGAAGACCTTCTCGAAGCGATTGTGCATCGTCTGCCGCCGCCCACCGGCGACCCCGATGCTCCGCTGCAGGCGCTTATCTTCGACTCGTGGTTTGACGCGTATCGCGGCGTGATCGTTCTCGTGCGCGTAATGCAGGGCACGATGCGCAAAGGCCAGAAGATCCGCCTCATGTCGAATGGCAAAGCCTTCGATGTGGATTCGATGGGCGTGCTCATGCCCAAGCCCGTCGAGATCGGCCAGCTCTCCGCCGGCGAAGTAGGCTTTTTTGCCGCTACCATGAAAACCGTTGGCGATACCCGTATCGGCGACACGGTCACGGACGATGCGCGCCCTGCTCCCTCGGCGCTGCCCGGCTTTGAAGACATCAAGCCGATGGTCTTCTCGGGCCTTTACACCGTCGACTCGCATGAGCACACCCTTTTGCGCGACGCGCTTGAGAAGTTGCGCCTCAATGACTCTTCGTTCTTCTTCGAGCCGGAAAGCTCCGTCGCGCTTGGCTTCGGATTCCGCTGCGGGTTTCTGGGTCTGCTGCACATGGAGATCATCCAGGAGCGGCTTGAGCGCGAATACGAGCTCGATCTGATCACCACCGCTCCCGGTGTGCGGTATCACATCAAGTTGACCGACGGCTCCATCCTCGAAGTGGACAATCCCTCGCGCTGGCCTGAGCCCACCAATATCGACAGCATCCGCGAGCCGGTCATCACCGCCAAGATCCTCACCAATGAGGAATATGTCGGGGGCATACTCAAGCTGGTCGAAGAAAAGCGCGGCAAACAAATCAATTTCGAATACGTCACGCCGACGCGCGTCATGCTCACCTACGAACTACCGCTTAACGAAATCGTGCTCGACTTCTATGACCGGCTCAAGTCGATCTCGCGCGGCTACGCTTCGCTGGACTATCAGCTCGCCGGCGAGTGGGAATCGCCCATGGTCAAGTTGGATATTCTCGTTTCCGGCGAGCCCGTGGATGCGCTCTCGATCATCGTGCATCGCGACTTCGCCTATGAGCGGGGCAAGGCCCTGGTTGCGAAGATGCGGGAGCTGATACCGCGCCAGCAGTTTGAGGTGGCTATTCAGGCTGCGATTGGCGCAAAAATCGTGGCCCGCGAGACCGTGAGCGCCCTGCGCAAGAACGTGTTGGCCAAGTGCTACGGCGGCGACATCTCCCGCAAGCGCAAGCTGCTCGAAAAGCAGAAAGAAGGCAAAAAGCGCATGAAGCGGATCGGCAAAGTCGATATCCCGCAGGAGGCCTTTCTTGCCGTGCTCAGGGTGGGCGAAGACCAGCAGAAATAGGCCCTGCGATGCAATTTGCACCAGGGCCTGGTCATAATTTCTTAATGGCAAACTGTGGAAACCTTGCGACACTGGGATTTTCCGCCAGGCAGGCGTGCCCGACGCCCGAGCGCTTTGCTGTCGCCGCTTACTAACAGAAAAATAATGAGTTATATCTCATATCAGAATCTCCCGCCGATTGGCAAGAGCAAAGTATCCGCAAATTCCTGCCGAATCGTAGAAGCAATCCACAATTTTTTCCACAGAAAGCGGAAGCAAAACTGCTGATGTTTTGAGTGGCCGCAGGGGAGCCAGCAGGGGGCAAAAGCAGAGGCAGAAGACGAAGGGCAGAAGAAGAGCCCCGCCGAAGCGGGGCCCTCAAAGAATAGCCCCGTCTCAGTGGACGCCCGGTGCCTTGGGAGCCGGCGCCGGAGCGGAAGGCGCCGCGGCCGGAGGAGCAGGCACGCCCGACTTCGCGTTGTAGGCTTCGATCACGGCCTTTGTGATGTTGGTTGACTCAGTCGCGTAGAGCACCGGAGTCTGCTGCTGGGCTACGTCAAGCACCAGCGTGTAACCGTGCTGCTGAGCGTAGGTCGCCAGCACGTCGTAAACCTTTGAGGCAAGGCCGTTGTACAGGTCCTGCATCTCCTGCTGCATGTCGTTCTGCGCGTCTTCGGCTTCCCGCTGCAACTGCTTCTTCTTGTCGTCGATGGTTTTGGCGCGGCTGGCCCGATCGGCTTCGCTCAGCGTGGCGCCCTGCGCCTGCAACTGCTTGGTCAGGCTTTCGATATCGTCGTTGAGCGTCTTGAGCTGCTGCCGCTTGGGCTCGTATTTCTTCTGCAGATCGGCGAAGTTCCGCTGGCCTTCGTTGGTCTGGGCAACCGCCACCTGGAAAGCGACAACTGCGATCTTTGCAGGACCGGCGGGAGCCGTGGCGGCGGGTGATGCGGCCTGTGTGGCGGCGGAGGGGGCTTGTGCGGTGGCATACAGGGCAAGGCCTGACGCCAGGGAAACTGCTAATGCTAGCGAGCGCTTCATGCGAGTGGAAAACTCCTTCAATCGTCCCGGATGGGGTTTGCGCTTATCGGCAAACAAACCCGTGCCTCCTGAGAAACCGCTCGGCGTCTTGATACCATCCAGCACCCCGAACCTCTTGCGAAACCCCTGTTTTTTGGGTGGGGCGCTGCTGAACCGGGTGGAGGGTCAGATACGGAAGCGACGCTAATGGAGACATCAGCAGGAACTAGATTGGATTATAGGGGGGCGGGTGTGGAGCGTCAAACCCGCCCTCCAGCCCGCCCTCCAGGTTGTTCTCAGTGCTGCGCCGGCACATGCGATACGGGCGCTCTGGGGGCTGCCGGACGTGGAGCAGCGGCCGCGGGATGCGGAGGCGCCGGGATGCCCGACTTCAGGTTATAGGCGTCCACGATCTGTTTGGTGATGTCTGTCGATGGACTGGCGTAAAGCACTGCCTGGGCCTCCTGGTTGCCGCCGTCCAGCACCAGCGTGTATCCGTGCTGCTTGGCATAGGCTGTCAGCACATCGCCCACCTTGGAAGCCACCCCGTTGAAGGTTTCCTGCATGTCCTGCTGGAAGTCGCTGGTATCGTCCTGCGTGCTTCGCTGCAGCTGCTTTTCTTTCTCATTGATGGTGCTGCTGCGGCTTTCGCGCTCCTGGTCGCTCAGCGTGTCGCCCTGCGCCTGCAACTGCTTCTTCAGGCTCTCGATCTCGTCGTTCAGCGCCTTCAGCTCCTGCCTCTTGGGATCGTATTTCTTTTCGAGGTCAGCATAATTGCGCGCGAACTCGTTGGTGTTCGTCACCGCCGCCTGAAAAGCAATCACGGCGATTCTGGCTGGTCCGCCAACAGAGGTTGCGGGTACGTCGCCGGCTGCGGCTGCGGCAACAACCGGGGACTGTGCTGCGGCGCTCAAGGTAAGACCACACAACAATGCGGCCGTGAGTGCAATGGGATGTTTCATCAAACAATGCTCCTTTAATTTGGCCCTTTGCCTGTCAGACGCTTCAGCAGGGCGAACGAATGCGCTAAAACGTCGTCGAGACTGTCAGACGGAAGGTTTTGCGAGGCTCACGGAAGAGATTCTGGGCTCCGTACGCCTGGATCGTTTCGCCGTAGGTGTAGTCGCCAGCCCCGCCCGGCGGGAACATATCGCGCGTAATCAGCTCTGCCGAGCAGCTTTGCACCTTGCCGCCCAGCACGACGCTGTTGCAGAAGGGGCGCTCGTAGAGCCGGAGCGGGTTGTAGGCGAAGTAAAGCCGGAACGGCGCGTTGACCACCGGCATGATGACGCCGAGCTCGGCGCCCAGCGACATGCGCGGCACTACGTTTGTGCCCGGCACCGGGCGAATATTCCTCTGGAACCCGACATCGGTCCCCGGTATGCCGCCCTGGCAGGAGCCGTTGTTGTAGACCGGGCATCCGTAGAGCGGAGCGGTGAGCGAAGCGAAGCCTTCCGGACTCTGCTTCAACTGGCCGCTGTTGGTCACCACGTTGAGGCCGAAGTCATCGAAGAACGAAAAAGTGACCGGCCCGGCGATTGGAATACGATACTCGGCGTTGGTTGTAAGGCTGGTGTCGCCGCCGATCGACGCGATGCCGTATATCGGAATCGGAATCTGGATGCACTGGTTGAGCTGCGGATTCGACGGGTCGCGCGGTACGCAGGTGCCGTCAGGATTGGTCAACTGCACCGTCGTTCGGGTCGGCACGTAGCCATAGGGAGTGGCGCCGCGAATATCGAATCCGCGCAGATCGGCCTCGCCGCCCGTATAGAAGCGGTTCTGCGGCGGAGCCACGTCGCCGCCGAATCCCTGCACATACCCGAGCTGCGCACGCAGGCCGAGCACGTTGCGGCCATTCGCCGATGGCTTGAGATAGTGCATCGAGCGGAAGCTCTTGTAGGCAATGAGCGGTGAGATATAGCGCACATTGCCATAGAGACCGGCCATCTGGAAGACAGCCGTGTACTCCTTGCCGCTGCGCGGCCGCAGCGGATTGTTGATGGTGTTGTAGGAGTAGCTGAGAGAAACGGAGCTGCTGACGATGCCCTCAAGCGCGTTCGATCCCTGGATGCCCGAGCGGAAACTGATGGTTTGGAAGAAAGTCTGCGATGCGGTGCTGAACGCCGAGATCGTCGACTTGGTCAGCGAATAGGTAAAGCCGACGCGCTGGAAGGCGTGCCGCTTCAGTGGATAGCTCACCGAGAAGTTCAGGCCGGTGGACGCCTGGTTGTAGTTCTGTGTCAGCGACTGCTGCGCGGCCGTGAGGTTGGCGGATGAGCCGGTTGTGGCCTGGTAGTTCTTTGCCGCGTTGTAGTCCTGCTTGTTATTGAAGATCTGGAAGCCGACGTTGATCGGGCGGTTGCGCACATACGGCTGCGAGAAGCCGAAGAGGAACTGCCGGCTCACGTTACCCAGGTTGCCCTGCACGCTCAGCGTTTCGCCCAGGCCGAGGAAGTTGTTTGTCTGGTAGTTCACGCCCAGGAACGCACCGGAAAGGCCGCTCACCCCGCCATTCAGGCCGATCGAGTTCTTGCCCTTTTCCTTCACCTTGAGCAGAAGATCAACCGTGCCCGCTTCGGGATTCTGGTGCGCTTCCGAGTCCTGGTCAACCTTCAGCGGATCGAAGTAATCGAGCTGGTTGAGGCGCAGAAGGCTGTACTCCCAGAGCTGCGAGTTGTAGACGTTGCCTTCTTCGAGCAGCAGTTCGCGGCGGATCACGCGATCGCGGGTAATGGTGTTGCCCTCGAACTCAATGCGCGAGACGGTGAACTGTTTGCCTTCGTCGATGTCGATGCTCAGCGAGGCGGTCTTCTTCTGGTCGTCATAGCTCAGCTTCGGAATGGCGCCAAAATTGATGTAGCCGAGCTGCCCGTATGCCTTCTTCAGCGCGTCAAGGCCCTTGCTGACGGCCGTTGCGCTGAACCAATCGCCGTCCTTGATGTCAAACGTGGCGCGCAGGGCCCTGGTGTTCTGCACTGCCTTGTTGCCGGTGAACGTGATCGACCCGAGCCGGTAACGGCCGCCCTCTTCAATGGGCATCTGGATGTCGATGCGCTTGCCTTTGCGCGGGCGGAAGGTGAACCAGTTCAGGCCCCCTTCGTCGCGGATCTGAGTCTGCGGCTCTTCCACGGCGGCGTTGGCATAGCCCTTGTCGCGATAGGCCTGGCGCACACGCTCTGAGTCTTCCTCAAGCTTCGAGGAGTCATAGGTCCGCGGAAAGAGGTCCTCCAGGATCACCGAGTAGGGAATGCCGATGGGCCGCAGGTTCTTCATCGAGCGGCGCAGGTAGCGCGCGCTCAGATGCTCATTGCCGGTAAAAGTGATATTGCCAACCTTCACCACCGGGCCTTCCTTGATGTTGAAGTTCACCTGCACCGAGGCCGGGGGAATCGTCTTCACCTCGGTCTTGATCGTGGCGAACTGGTGCCCGTGCTCGGCGAGGATATCGCGCAGCACTGCCTCGGCGTGCTTGATCTTCGTCGGGTCGAACTGGCCTTCAACCGAGAGGCCGACCTTCTCCTTCTTGAAGCGGTCGAGAATATCCGACGTGCTGACCGAGTTGTTGCCCTTGTAGTTGATCTCGCGAATCGTGGGACGCTCGCGGACAAAGACATTCAGGATGATGCCCTTTTCCGTATCTTCACGCTCGATGCGCAGGTCGGCAAAGTATCCCGTGTTCCACAGGGAATTGAAGTCACGCTCGATCGACACCGTGTCATAGGTGTCGCCGGGGTGGGTAAACAGCCGAGCAAGGATGGTTTCCTTCGGAATGCGCCGATTGCCAATTACCCGGATCTGGTCGATCGTCTCAGGTGTCTGGGCGAAGGCGGTGCAAACTGAAACTGCAAGGACAAGCAAAACTGAAAGACGCGCCAGGCGGGCGGGGATGCGGCCGGCGCGGAAAATAGAAGCGTGCTTGATCTTCACCGGGTTGGAATCCTGCGGCGAGCACAAGTACTGGTGCGGTCCAAAGTAATGCTTCACGGGAAGAATATGCACACCCTCATTGCGTAAAATCTGGTACTGCTTAGCGGAAAGACTGATTATATTGGACTGCGGCCATCCTGCCCAAACCCTCCGGCCCTGTCGTTGCAGCCGGAAATCCGATCCTTCCTCAACTCTCTTTGCCGCGCGTGATCCCGGCAAATTGCCTTTCAGTCTGGGCGCGAAAAATTCTCGTCTCCAGCCCGGTAATTGCCTCCGGCGAAGACGCCTTTTGCAATGACCCTTGAAGCAGTGACCGCTTCGCGGTCCCTCTGGCTGCCGGCGAGCCGGCGATCAGGACCTATCCCAGTCTACCGGAGCGGAGCGGCCCATGACCCTCTCTGAATCACACACTTGAATCCCCGGTATCTGACCCTGGTTGCTCCGCATCCCCTTTAGACGCGGGGGAGGGCGACATGACATCCTCAATCCGAGGAGAATGAACGGAAATGATTGCCGTTCCTGGGACCGTCTACTCATGCTCAGCCCCATTGCTCGATGGCAGGCTGGTCAGCCTCGACGAGTTCAGAGGCCGTGTGCTGCTGATCGTGAACACAGCGAGCCAGTGCGGCTTTACTCCGCAGTACAAGGGCCTCGAGCAGCTCTATCTTCGCTTCAAAGACCGCGGTTTTTCCGTGCTTGGCTTCCCTTGCAACCAGTTCGGTAGCCAGGAGCCCGGCTCCGCCGGCCAGATCGCCACCTTCTGCGAGCAGCACTACGGCATCACCTTCCCGGTCTTCGCCAAGATCGAGGTGAATGGGCCTGGCACTCACCCGCTCTATCAATTCCTCAAGAAGAGCCGTCCGGGAATCTTCGGCACCCTCAGGATCAAGTGGAATTTCACAAAATTTTTGATCGATCGCCAGGGCAGTGCGGTCAGCCGGTTCTCTCCGAAGAAAGGTCCGCCGACCCTCGTTGCCCAAATCGAGCGCCTGCTCGCAGCGCCGCCCGCTGACCCTGAAGGCTGCTGACCCTGAAGCGTCCGCGCGACGCCCAGAAGACGCACCGGCAGCAGCGCTGATCTCGCCGACCGGCTAGCTGTCCTTGCGGTAGAGCATGTCGCGAATTGCGCCTCGGCGCGCCGCGTTAAGCTCGGCATTGGCCCCATCGCCCGGTTTCCCCTGCGTATCGTCCCCTTCAGGCTCGCTGCATGCCGGGCAGCGGTTGGCAAAGCCCGGTTTGCCGGGCCGCAGTTCAAACTCATCTCCGCAAAGGACACAGGTTTTAATCGGAAACGCCATGCCCGTATTTTAAAACTGCTCCGGCTGTTCTGCATCCTGCCGGCAATCGCTACTCGATCGCAAAAACGGCGTAGACGCTTGCGCCGCGCGACACCTTTTGCGGCTCGATCGCGAGCGGCTGTGCGGCTTCAGCCCTCTTATCGAATGCTGCCATCATCGGCCGCGGAAATACGCCTCCGCCCGAAACCTGGTTGCTCACGTAGATCAGGTTTCCCAGCCGCACGCCCATCCCCTTCGCCAGGACCGCGGCAATCTGTCTGGCCCGCTCGCTTGCGCCGTCCAGAGCCTGGTCTTCGAGCGCATGCTCGTCCTTCACGGTCCATTCAATCTGCCCGGTGCTGTTGGCGCCATTGTTCACGGCAATGTCCTGAATCTCCGCTGCCCGCGCCGGCGGCGCCTTCACCGTCCACCGCTGCGTCAACATGAACTTGCGCGACTTCGGCGTTGGATCGCGGTCCAGATATTGCATCTCGCTGCGAATATCGGATTCCGGAATGCCCGCCTGTTTGATCGCTGCAATAATCGCGTTCGAGATGCGAGCACCCTCGGCATACGCTGACTTCGCGTCGTTCGGCGCGGTCTCAAAGCCGATGTCCAGAACCGCAACCTCCGGCTCGGCCGTCACCTGGTCATCGGCGGATACCGTCAGCGTGCGGTTCGCGGTGCCGATATTCAACTGCGGCTGCGCAGGCTGCTGCGCATAGACAAGCGAGGCCGAAGCCAGAGCTGCTGTAACAGCAATCGTGCGGGCGATTTTCATGCGGGTTCTCCTTCTTTGGCGTCGATCGATCCTAATTCAACGACTTTGCGTACTTCTCGCCAAACTGCCTCAACTTCGCCAGTGTCGCTGCCGTCTGCCCCGAGTCAATGGCTTCGGCGCCGCGCGCAACACCTTCCTTCAGATCTGCGGCCAGCCCCGCGGCCACCAGCGCCGCCGCCGCATTCAGCAGCACAATATCGCGCCGCGCTCCGGGGATTCCCGTCAGCACATCGTAGAGCAGGGATGTATTCGTTGGAATATCCTTGCCCACAAATTGATCGAGCGTTGCCCGCGCCAGCCCGGCCATCTCTGGCGTAATGCGCGCCGCCTTCAGCTCTGGCTTGCTGCCGTCGGCGGATTCTTCAATGCGCGCCACAACGGAGTCGCCTGTTGTCGTGAGCTCGTCGATACCGTCGCTGCCGTGCACCACAAATGCGCGTTTGGCGCCCAGCGCGGCCAGCGTGCGGCCCACCAGCAGTACGCGGCTTGGCGCCAGCACGCCGATCACCTGCGCCTTCGCGCCCGCAGGATTGGTCAACGGCCCGCACAGGTTGAAGATGGTTCTGAAGCCGAGCGCGCGCCGCAATGGCCCCACAGCCTTCATCGCCGGATGATAGAGCGGCGCAAACAGAAACATGAATCCCGTTTCGCGCAGGCATTCGGCGGCGAGTTCCGGCCCAAGGGCAATGGGCACGCCCAGCGCCTCAAGCACGTCAGCCGAGCCGGCCCGCGAGGTCACGGCGCGATTGCCGTGCTT
>JBATYG010000066.1:0-1906 GCA_049673945.1 Occallatibacter sp. | reverse complement strand
GACCAGGGATGGATGCAGAAGCCGGACTGGCACTGCCTCGGCACCGATGACGCGCACGATATAGAAGTGAGCGGGTTGACGTGCGTGATCCGGTCGCGCACGTGGTCAATCCAGATGAAGGATTCGAGTGGATTTGTCTTCGACGACCTGCGCGTGATGGGCGGCAACCCCGGCAACGCGAACCAGGATGGCATGGACTGGATCGGGTCGAGCAATGGGCTGGTGCGGAATTCATTTTTTCGCGCGTCGGACGATGTGATTGCGCTCATGGGCAATTGGGACGGCTACACAGACGCGGATATGCTGCGGCCGGGCCGCGATGTGCACGACATCACAATCGAGACGAGTGAACTGTCGACGAGCATTTCAAATATTGTGCGCGCGGGATGGCCGCGCAAGACGTTCAACTCGTGGAATTTTACGCTGCGCGATTCCGATGTGCTTCACTCGGGGATCGGCGCGTGCGGGCAGCCCTTCGGCGTGCTGGGATTCTGGGGAGCGGATGGGGCGCGAGGCAATCATAAGAACTACACATTTGAGAATCTCCTTCTGGACGACTGGTACTCGCTGCTGCAGATGCAGCAGGAGGAGCCTAGCCTGCGCGATTTCACGTTTCGCAATATCTGGGCGCTCGATCAGCCTCCGCTGGTTGACTCATCGCTGCGCGGCGATATTGCCGGCGTGACGCTGGACAACGTGAAGTACGGACAGATGCGCGCGGCGGGGAACGCGGATGTTCCGCTGCTGGTGCTGGAGGGTGCGGCGCAGCCGAAGTATCCGGCCGCGCATGAGCCAGTGGCGTCCTTCACGATTGATCCGCCGTTTTTTGCGCCGGGCGACAAAGTGACGTTTACCGCGCAGGAAGCCGCGCATGCGCACTACACGTGGATTTTTGGCGATGGAACAGAGGCCCATGGCCGACGCGTGCAGCATCGCTTTGCCGACGCCGACGGCACGGAGCTCGATGGAGCGAACGGAGCAGGCCGCTTTCGCGTGCTGCTGCATGTTGAGGGCGGCAAGAGTGCGCAGGACGGGACTTCACAGAGCCGGATTTCACAGGATTGGGCATCGCAGGGCCTGGTTGCGGTGGCGCGGTGGCATGATGCAGTGAACCAGAGCGAAGCCGGAGTGGCGGGCCTGGCGTGGCGGCTTTATCCAGGTGCGTGGACCGAACTGCCGGATCTGACGAAACAGGCAGCGGTGTTTGCGGGCGAATCGGCGGGCATTCAGGTGGAGGATCATGGGTTCACGCGCTATGCGACGGCATGGGACGGATGGATTGACGTGCCGGTAGATGGCGGGTACACGTTTCACCTGCTGGCGCGGGATGGAGCGCGCCTGGTGATCGACGGCGCCGAAGTGGCGAGGACGGGGCCGCCTTTCGCTCAGGTTTGCAACACGAACGGCAACGCCGTCCGCTATGATCGCGGCTCGATCGGGCTACGCGCCGGGCGACATGCGATTCATCTGGAAGGATTGCACTTTGCCAGCCAGGGAACGCCGCGGCTGTTGTGGGAGGGCCCGGGGCTGCCCCTGACGGACGTGCCGACCGAAGCCTTCAGCCATCCCGGGCGGGATGGGGTTACAACGAGCACAAGGTAGGCGCCAGGCTCGTCCGACCCGGTTCGTCCGAATTGGGGCCCACGGTGCTTTGCATGGATGCGGTGGCCGCGTGCGTTCTTAGGCGCGGCGCGGATGATGCTGAGGTCTACGGGTTCTTTACCAGGACCAGACCCGGTCGGCGGAGGACCAGAGGCTTGCGCTTTCCTGTCCGACGGTTTCGTCGGGGCTGAGGGGAACGCGAATCGAGGCGCCTCCAAGGGAGATGCGCAGGAAGAGGCGTTCGCAGACCTCGGTGTCTTCGACGGTCTGGCCGATGAGGCTGCAGAGGGCGTCGCGATAGCCG
>JBATYG010000065.1:0-4414 GCA_049673945.1 Occallatibacter sp. | reverse complement strand
GTTGAGCCGCATACCGTCAGCGGCCTGGGTGCCGACGCCGAAGTTCTCCTGATAGAGCGTGGAGGAGTCGCGGACGATGGCGCCTTCGCTGTTGACGAGCCAGGTGGTGGTGGCGCTGGCGCGGAATACCGCAGCGCAGTACTGGATCTCGCGCTCGATTGCTTTGACGGAGGGGTCGCTGCGGTAGAGGCCGCTGGCGCGGGCCACGCGGGCAGTCCATGCGGCTTGATCGACTTCGAGTGGGACGGGAGCGGCGAGCCAGATGACGGGTTTCTCCTGGCTGAAGTCGTCGGCCTGGGGAGGGGTCTGCACCTGTTTGAGCTCGGCCTGCTTTTGCGCATAGGCCGCGAGCGCGGTTTTGTAGGCGCGATCGGTGGCGGTCCAGAGAGCCGAGCGGAGGGCGATGGGGTCATCGTCGAGGGCGGCCAGCTCGACGACGCCGTCGCCGAAGCCGGCGTTGTTGTTCTTATAGTCGCCGACGAGAATGGTGACGCGGGCGACGCGTCCGCGTCCGCGCCCGGAGCCCTCGGTAGCGCCAAAGGAGGCGCGGGTTTCGAAGGTCTCGACGGCGGAGATGCGGTACTGGATAAAGAAGGGTTTCTCGAAGCCCGGCAACTGGAGCTCGGCCCTGCTGCGGTCGAGCTCTTCGAGCATCGCCTTGAAGACGGGATCTTTCTCAGCGTCGGCGCGGGTGGCCTGCGCGGAGGCGCTGGGGATGGCGAGGGAGCAGGCGGCGAGGAGGCTAAGGGCAACGAGCGAACGGAGCGGATTCATTGTGCCTCCTTTGCGGCCGCGCCAGGGATGGGCAGGATAGGCGGCCGTTCGTTGCCCTGCGGCTGGCGCTGGGTTTCGATCTCGCTGAGCAGCATGGCCGGCGCAATGGCGCTGACGGGTACGGTGCCCGACTCGGCGCCGCACTCGCCGTTGAAGACTTCGCTCTTGTTGCCGGTGGCGAGGATGCGCTTCATGGCGGCGAGCGGCGTGCCGACGATGCTGACGCCGCGCACGAGCTCATCGGGGCGGCCATCAACGTAGACGCGCCACACCACGAGCGGGATGACCTGGAAGGCCTGCGGCGAACTGCGCGTGGTGACGGCGAAGCCGGAAGAGATGTCTTCAAAGAAGAGGCCGTAGGCTTTGCCCTGCTTCTTAGCCTCTTCGATGAGCTGTTTGCGCAGGTCGGCTTCGGACTCGCTCTTGCTGGAGGTGACGATGAGGTTGCCCTGGCGCCCGGTGGGCATGCGTCCGGTCTGCGCGCGGCCGTGGCCGTTGGAGTTGCTGAAGCTGGCGATGGGAAGCCGCGACATGAGGAAGGTTTTGAGCACGCCGTCGTGGATCAGCTCGACGCGCTGCGCCTTCTGGCCTTCGTCGTCATAGGTGTAGCTGCCGCTGAGCCAGGTTTTGTTCCAGGTGGTGCGGGTGGGGTCGTCGGCGACTGAGAGGAAGGGCGGGAGAACGTCCTTGTCCAGCTCCTTGGTGAAGGTCTGGCCTTCTTCGTCGCCGCGCTGGCGCTGGCCTTCGAGACGATGGCCGAGGACTTCATGAAAGAAGACGGCCGCGGCGCGTCCGGAGAGAATGGCCGGGCCATCGAAGGGCTCAGTGACGGGCGCCTTGCGCAAGGCTTCGAGACTGTTGCCCAGGGCACGTGCGGCGGACTCGAGCTCAGCCTGGGAGGGCAGGCCGTCGGCGGTTTCAGCCTCGAAGGTCTGATCGCGGAAGAGGTCCATGCCGTCGTCGGCGCGGGTGACGGCAAGGATGACGATGCGGGCCTGCAGATGCGGGGTGATGACGCGCGAGCCTTCAGATGAGGCGAAGTAATCCGTCTCGTTCTGTGCGGAGAAGAGAACGAGATTCTGATAGACGTGCGGAAACTCGCGGAAGGCGCGTGAAATGGCGCGCACGCGGTTCTCCCACGCGGCGCGGTCGACGGTGACGGGAGGAGCGGGCTTGACGATGGCTACCGGCGGCGCTTCCTTGCTGAAGTCGGGCGAGGAGTCTTCCTCTTTGGCGCGCACCTGGGCCTCGGTTTTGACGCGCAGGTAGTTATCGACGGCGTTGCCGTAGCCGGTGTTGGTGGCGGCCCAGAGCGTGCGCGCAAGGGCTTCGCGGTCGTCGACGAGGGGCAGCGGCACGCTGTTGACGGCCGCGGCGCGATGGTCGCCATGGGTGTTGTCGAGCGCGGGGCTGCCGAGGCGCACCTGCACGTCGGCCACGCGGACATGATTGGACGAGCTGTTGACGAGCGCGCCGTACTGGGCGCGGATTGTGACCATGTCGGCGTCGCTGACGGAGTAGCTGAGGAAGTAGGGAGGGAGCTGCCCGTCCGCATCCGAGGCTCCGGCGGTCTGCCGGCCGAGCGAGGTGAAGGCGCGATGCAGCTCCGTTGTCATCACGTCCAAAAGAGCGGGCGTGGGAAGAGCGGGCGTGGGCGACTGGGCAACGAGCGCCCCAGGCATAACCCCGAGCGCCGCAGCTGCGGCAAGGAGCGGGCAGAGTGAGCGCCGCGCGGCGGCGTGCGATTTTGCTGGCATAAGTCCCGAGGATCAAGTAAAAGCGGGGTGCATCCTCGATTGTCTCAGAACCGGAACGGAGAAGGAGAAGGCAAGTGAAATTCGTGCACGGCAGTTTACTGGCAGGCTGCTTCGGCCTGGCGCTGGCGGGTGCGGCCTTGCACCTCGGCGCGCAGGCGCCCGCAAGCACGCCGGCCACGACTGCGCCGGCCACGACGGCTACGGCACAGCAGCAGACGACGCAGGAGCAGGTCTATCACCTGCCGCCCGACAAGCTGGCCAAGGCGATCACGCTGAGCAGAACGCGCAGCATTCTGCATTTTGTGGACGCCTTCTACGGCTTGATCGTGCTGTGGCTGCTGCTCGCGACGGGCGCGGCGGCAAAGCTGGAGGCCTGGGTGAAGAGCGTTGCTGCGAAGCGCTGGCATGGGCTAGTTTTCTTCGCAGTGCTGCTCCTGATTCTCGCGGTGACCGAGCTGCCGCTCGATATGTACTCGCACCATATCAGCGTGAAGTATGACATCAGCGTGCAGGGCTGGGGGAGCTGGTTTGCCGACCAGGGAAAGGCGCTGGCCCTGACGGTGATCGTCGGCTCGCTCGTGATGTTGCTTTTTCACTGGATCGTGCGCAAATGGCCGCGCCGCTACTGGTTTGGCGTTTGGCTGGCGACGTTGCCGCTGATGGTGCTGGGGGTCTTTGTTGCTCCGCTGGTTGAGCCGCTCTTCAACAAGTACGAGCCGCTTGAGAAAAATCATCCTGCACTGGTGGCGAAGCTGGAGCAGGTGGTGCAGCGGACGGGAACCGACATTCCGCCGGACCGCATGTTCCTGATGAAGGCCAGCGAAAAGACGAACGGGCTGAACGCATATGTGAGCGGGCTTGGCGCGACGAAGCGGATTGTGGTTTGGGATACAACGGCGGGGCGCGTGCCGGACGATGTGGTGATGTACATCTTCGGGCATGAGAGCGGGCACTATGTGCTGAACCACATTCCCAAAATGCTTACATTGTTTGCAATCCTGCTGTTCTTCATCTACTGGGCATGCGCGTGGTTCGCAGGCTGGCTGGCGCGGCGGTTTGGCGGACGCTGGGGACTGAGCGCGACGGAGCCGCTGGCGGATCGGGCGGGTTTCGTGGTGCTCCTGTTTGCCATCTCAGTGGCAAGCTTTTTGACCGAGCCGGCGACGAACGCGATCAGCCGGCATTTTGAGCACCAGGCCGATGTATACGGGCAGGAGGCAATTCACGGGCTGGTGCCCGATCCGCAGAAGACGGCGATTGTGGGCTTCAACGCGCTGGGCGCGGCGTATCTCGAAGATCCAAACCCGAACGCGTTCATTGAGGTCTGGGAGTACAACCACCCTTCGGTGAGTAGCCGAGCGGAGTTTGCCGCACATTACGATCCGTGGGCGAATGGCGGGCATGGGGAGTTTTTTAAGCAGTGATCAGGGGTGAGGGGTCAGGGACGAGGGACTGATTGAGCCCGGGACTAAAATAGAGGGATGATCGCGCTTCCCCCGATGCCCGCTCTTATCGCCTCGGCCGTTGGCCTGGTCGCCGTGACCATCTGGCGGCTCCGCGAGGTGAAGACCGCAGTTTCGCTGCGCAAGATCGTGATGCCGCCGCTGGGAATGTCAACGGGCTTCTCGATGTTCTTTTTGCGGGGCTTTCGGATTCCGTGGGCTTGGGCGGGGCTGGCGTTTCTGATCGGTGCGCTGGCGCTGGCGTGGCCTTTGGTGCTCACGACGCGTCTCGAACGACGCGGCGACACGGTGATGATGAAGCGGTCAAGCGCGTTCCTGATGGTGATCCTGGCGCTGGGAGCGATTCGCTTTTTTGCGCGCGGCTACTTCGACACGATTCTGACCGGGCAGCAGACGGCAGGCGCGTTTTTCATTCTGGCC
>JBATYG010000064.1:0-8291 GCA_049673945.1 Occallatibacter sp. | reverse complement strand
AAAGTTGCCGTTGAACAGGCCCTCCTCGCCTCAGGACACTCAGCCACCTGGAGCCCAACACCGCTGCGCTTCGCCACCGTCTTCGGCGTCGCGCCTCGCATGCGCTTCGATCTCACCGTCAACGAATTCACCATGGAGATCCTCACCAGAAAGAGCCTCAAGGTCTACGGTGAACAATTCTGGCGCCCCTACGTCCATGTCCGCGACGCAGCCCGCGCCATCCGTCTCGTGCTCGGCTCGCCGGCTGAAAAAGTCGGCGGCCGCGTCTTCAACGTCGGCGACACCACGCAGAACTTCACCAAGCAGCATCTCGTCGACCTCATCCATCCCTTCGCACCCGACGCCACGGTCGAATACGTCCGCAAGACTGAGGATCCGCGCGACTACCGCGTCACCTTCAGCCGCATTGCCGATCAGCTCGGTTACAAGATCAGCCGCACCGTTGCCGAGGGCATTGGTGAAGTCGCGCACCTGGTCCGTGAAAACATCATCAAAGACTACAGCGAAGAGAGATTCCGCAATTGAGCCCTGCTGAAAAACTCGCTCCCGGCGCGCCGCCCGCAAACGACTTCATCCCCCTCATCGTGCCTGAAATCCGCGGCAATGAGTGGGCCTATGTCAAGGAGTGTCTCGACACCAACTGGGTCTCCTCCGTCGGCAGCTATGTCGACCGCTTCGAGCAGATGACCGCCGAAGTCGCCGGCACACGCTACGCCGTCGCCACCGGCAGCGGCACGGCCGCGCTTCACATTGCGCTCGTGCTCGCGGGCGTCGAGCGAGACGACGAAGTCCTCGTCTCCACGCTTACCTTCATCGCGCCGGCCAACACCATCCGCTACGTTGGCGCGCACCCGGTCTTCATCGATGCCGATCCGCTCTACTGGCAGATGGACCCTATCGCCGTCACACGCTTCCTTGAGCAGGAGTGCGAACGCGATGGCTCCGCGTTCCGCAATCGCCGCACCGGCCGCCGTGTCCGCGCCATCCTGCCCGTCCACATTCTCGGCCACCCCGTCGATCTCGATCCCATCCTTGAGATTGCCGCGCGCCACAACCTGCCCGTCATTGAAGACGCGACCGAGGGTCTCGGCGCACGCTACAAGGGCAAGGGCCTCGGTAGCCTCGGGCAGACCGGATGCTTCAGCTTCAACGGAAACAAGATCATCACCACGGGCGGCGGAGGCATGCTCGTCACCAACGATGCTGCGCTGGCCAAACGCGCTCGCTACCTCACCACGCAGGCCAAGGATGATCCCATCGAGTACATCCACAATGAGGTCGGCTATAACTACCGACTCACCAATGTGCTTGCTGCCCTCGGCTGCGGCCAGATGGAGCAGCTCCAGGGCTACATCGACACCAAGCGAGCCATCGCCGCTCGCTATCACGAGGCGCTCGCCCACGTGCCGGGCATCACGCTTCCCGCGCAGGCTGAGTGGGCATCGAGCACTTACTGGATGTACACCATCCTCCTCGATGAAGAGGTAACGCACATCTCATCGCGCGAGCTTCTGCGCGAGCTGCATGCGCGCAAAATTCAGACCCGGCCGCTTTGGCAGCCGATGCACCACTCGCCCGCTCATCAGGGCGCCGAACCTCGCTCCTGTCCGGTTGCCGACGGGCTCCATCGGCAGGCGCTCAGCCTTCCGTGCTCGGTCGGCCTCACGCCCTCCGCGCAGGCCGATGTCACAGACGCCATCATAGATTCCATCTCGAAGGCGGCACGTCGATGAAGGTTCTTATCTATATTGAGGATGTCATCGGCGTCCACTACGCGACAGATCTTGAACTCGCGGCCAGGCACCTCGCCGCGGGCGATGAAGTACATCTGATTCTTTGTCGTGGTTCGCTGCAATCCTGCCCTGCAAATATTCACCACGACAGGGAGATCTGTGCTCTCTGCAGGTCAAAGCTCCGCGTCGGGCTTTCCTCCAGGCTGATGGCAAGAACGATAAGGCATGTTCTTCAGCTCGAAGACTACATTGATGAGAAGAAACTGCCGGAGCTTTACACAATTGAGCAATTGAAAAACTATTCCATCGACGGCGTCAGGCACGGGATGGAGGCAGCTTCGTCGGTCATCTCTTCACTAAGAGATCCGCGGCCGGATATGGAGGCGCAGCGGCCGATGGTTCGGCGAAATCTCGTCACCTCCGTTGCCCTCTACCGCGCAGCAATGGACTTTCTCGAACGCATCCAACCCGACCTGTGTTACGTCCTCAACGGCAGGCGCTCTTCGCAGATGCCAGTTGTGCGCGCGCTTTTGAAAAAAGGTATCAGGTTCTCTACCTATGAAGTAGGGCACAAATGGAATCGATATATCGTTATTGAGGGAACATACTTTCACGATCTGGCGAATAAGAAGCGCGAAATTGAAAAATATTGGGAAACTGGCGTACCGCTTGCGGAAAAGGAGCAGATTGGGCACAGCTTTTTCCACGACAGGCGCTATGGATCGGGTGATGATTTCCCCGAAGCCCTCTTCAAGAAAAACCAGTATGCCGGCCGTCTTCCTGCGAATTTCGATCCGGCAAAGCGAAATGTCGCAATATTCAACTCCTCTGAAGATGAATTTGCTGCGGTCGACGGTTACGACAACCCGGTCTACAAGGATCAGATCGAGGGGCTACTTCAGATCGTCACATCGCCGGAAATCAGTCGCGACATTCACTTCTATCTTCGCGTACATCCCAATCTTGGTCAGGTAGTGAATTTCCAGACCAGAGCGCTTGAAGATCTGCGCTCCCCTAATCTCACCATCATTGGAGCAACAGAGAACATCGATACCTACGCGCTGATGGAGAACTCCGAAAAAGTATTGACCTTCGGATCTGCGATGAGTATCGAGAGCACATATGCAGGAAAACCCTCGATTTTAATCGGCAGGGAACCCTACGAGGATCTCGGCGCCTGTTACACCCCGCAAAGCCACCGCGAGGCAGTCACCCTGATCAATGATCCAAATCTGCCTCCGCTTAACCGACTTGGCGCACTCAAATACGGCTATTACATGGTCGCTCGCGATCGAGCGTACGAGTATTATGATCCTGCGACCAACACCTTCCAGGGCCGGAAACTTGCGCCATCACAGACCGTGCGGCGTCTTGTCGGCATCTGGCGTGCAGGCGTCTTCGCATATCTGGTCTACAGACTGCGATTGCTTGCCAAACGCGCACTGAAGCTGGTTCCGTCTATTTCTTCAAGTCTGCAGCGAAGCTGAGGGCCACGCAATAAATTCAAGACAGAGCGATGAACGTGCTTACGAAAAGGGTTCTACTAGTCAGTGATACCACCTCCAGTGTCAATTGGGGTGGTCGGTCGGCCAGTCCGGCGCTTCAGCAGCATCTGGCACAGCAATTTAAAAATATTGAGCTGTTGCCTTGCCGTTTTTCCAGGACCCCTCGTGCGATTCAGACGGTTCTTCCCTCATCCCTGGCAAACGCCCTGTTTCTCCGCAGGCTTAGATATGGACTTCTCAAAATCTATTGCCATTACGAAGAGATTTTCGGGGCAAAAGACGACTTCATCGAGCTCGATCCTTCAAAGAGCGCTGAAAACATTCTTAGGAATAGGAATACGCGATATATACGAAACCTGTTTGAGGCGGTATCGAGTGCAGACGTCGTCGTCGTGGATGGGAATGGAGACTTGATATTTCGCACCCCGCCGGGTCGAATCCCCTTGTTCAATTTAGCTGTGATCGAATTGGCGTCTCGGCTTGGAAAAGAAATCTATTATGTCAATTCGATCTTTTCTGATTGTCCGATGACTGGGCGGAACTTGGAGTTCCTGCAGTATGCGGTCTCTTCGCTCTCCAAATGCAGGGCCGTTGTCTTTCGCGATGCTTCGTCCCTTGAGCTGGCGCGGTCCGTCGCACCTCAGTTGAAAACACAGCTCATTCCAGATTCTCTTTTTCTCTGGCATTCTCTTGTTCGGGATGCAGCGGCAAAGGCTCCCGAACATGGCGGCCTGGTTATCCCGAATTCGCACCACGCTGCGGCCAGCAATAGCAGCCTCCAGATCGATCGTCCGTATGCCTGCATCTCCGGAAGCTCACACGCGGCCTTCTATCAGGAAGAGGCGGTGGAGGCCTACTCGCGGCTGGCGGTTGCAGTTCAGGCCAGGCTGGGCATGAATGTCTACCTGGTTCCTACCTGCCGCGGCGACCGCTTTTTGAGCGAGGTTGCTGAGCGCACCGCTCTTCCGATCATACCCGTGGAAATTCCAGTCATAACCGGCGCCGCCATTCTTGCCGGGGCGCAGGTATACATCACGGGGCGCTATCATCCCGCAATTCTTGCTTCTCATGGTGGTACACCATGTGTCTTCCTTGGCGCAGATTCTCACAAAACGTCAAGTCTTCAACAGTTGCTGCAGTACGAGCGGCTCCAAACCTTCTCCCCGCTTCCGTCGGCCGAGGAGGCGGAGCAGATAGCCTCGCTTGCTCTTGAGCGTTTGCGCGAGGGAGCCGCGTTAAGGCAGAGAGTCCGGGACGCCGCTCGCGACTGTGCACAGGAAGCGTCAAAACTCGGTGAATTGATTGCCGGGACCCGCGTCTCAAACCGCGCGGCAGTCGAGGAAAATCTCGCGGAAGTATGACAGCCCCCACAGTTTCAGTTGTGATGTGCGTTTTCAATGGGGAGCGCTTTCTGCATGAGGCGGCGGAAAGCATCCTCGCCCAGAGTTTTCGCGACTTCGAATTCATCGTGATAGATGACGGCTCTTCCGATAGCACTCCTTTAATTCTGGATGCCTTCGCGGGCAGGGATGCGCGTCTGAAGGTTCATCACGAGCCTCATCTTGGCCTCATCGCATCTCTAAACAAAGGCTGCGGGCTCGCGCGGGGAGAATACATTGCGCGAATGGATGCCGACGATATCGCGAAACCGGATCGCCTCGCGCTGCAAATGGAGTTCATGAAGGGCCATCCGGATATAGGCGTCCTTGGTGGCGCGGTGGAGCTGATGGATTCGGATGGAAGGACGATCGCTTGTAGCCAGAACCCACCTGAAGATGCTGAGATCAGGAAGGCGCTCCAACATCGCTGTCCTCTTTGGCATCCTACCGTCGTCTTTCGTCGCGAAGTCTTTGCCCAGGCCGGAGGATACAGGTCTGTCGTCGATGCCGAAGACTATGACTTCTGGTTGAGAGTTGCCGAGCGCTTCCAGATGGCGAACCTGAGCAGCGTGTTGCTGCAGTACAGGCTTCATCCGGGCCAGACCTCGCTGCAGGGAAGAGTGCGCCAATCGCTCGGAATGCTTGCCGCACGAGCGGCCGCCGATAAAAGAAGCAGGAATCTTCCGGACCCGCTGAACGAGCCCAGAGACTTAACGCCGGAACTTCTGGTGGAGTGGGGCATTCCGCTTCGCGAGCAGCGGCGCAAAATCATCTCCGACTATCTGATCTGGATCAGGAATATGTCCATGGCCGACGAGCATGCCGCGGCTTTGGGAGCCGCTCACGACCTGCTGAAGGCGGGCGCCAACGAAATGAGCAGAGCCGAACGGGCCGATTTGCATATGCTGATTGCCAATCTGTTCTGCCGTATGCAGTGTTATTCGAGCGGCGCGATTTCGACTGGACGGGCAATATCGGCCCGCCCGACAATCATGGCACGGGCAGTAAAGCGGCTGCTGGGAGCCATCATCAGGAATCGGGGAATCCAAAGGAAATCACGGATTGAGCGGGTTGCTGGATGAATATAACTGTAATTCTATGTACCTATAACCGATCCGAGAGTCTGGCGCAGGCCCTCGATAGCGTAGCCGCCTCTGTGTTACCGGCGTCCGTCGAGTGGGAAGTGCTGGTCGTTGACAACAACTCGCCCGACAGGACGCGCGAAGTCATCGAGCAGTACTGCACGCGCTATCCGGGGCGCTTCCGCTATCTCTTCGAGGGTAAGCAAGGCAAATCGAATGCGCTCAACTCTGCTATCCGCAATGCTCGGGGTCGCATCCTCGCATTCATGGACGACGATGTTCTTGTTGCGCCGGACTGGTTGCAGAATCTCACCGCTCCGCTCGATTCGGGAGAGTACGGCGGCACAGGCGGCCGCATCCTTTCGCAGCAGTCGCTCGATCTTCCCGACTGGCTCGACCTCGACGGAGAATACGGCATAGGCGGCATGCTCGCCCTCTTCGACCACGGCGACGAAGGCTTCGAACTCAAGACGCCCCCCTTCGGCACCAACATGGCCTTCCCGGCCGGAATCTTCGCACAACTCGGCGACTTTCGCACCGACATGGGCCCGTGCCCGGGCAGCGAGCTGCGTAACGAAGACATGGAGTTTGGCCGGCGTGTCATGGCCGCCGGCAAAAAACTTTGGTACGTGCCCGATGCGGTCGTCTATCACGCCATTCCACTCAGCCGCCTCAGCCAGGTCTACCTGCTTCGCTTCTGGTATGACCATGGCCGCGCGTTGATTCGCGAGATCGGTCCCCGCCCCGATGTCTTCGGCGTCATACCCCGCTGGTGCCTTTCGATTTTCAAGATCTGCGTTGTCACACTGTCGCAACGGATCTTCAACTGGCTCGTGGCCACCGACCCGAAACGCCGCTTCTTCTTCAAAGGCTTCGTCTGGATGACCCTTGGACAGATTGCCGAGCTTTTCACGTTCCGGCACGCAGGGAAGCGCTCCGCACGTCCACCGGTCGGCGTCGCCGCGCCGTCAGAGGGCGTTAACTCGGCCGCACGCGATTGATGCGAATGCACAGCTCAAAGTTTTGGCAACTCCAATGAACGTCACCGTTATTCTCTGTACCTATAACCGCGCTGCCACCCTTCGCAAAGCGCTCGAGAGCGTTGCGAAGTCGGTCGTTCCCGAATCAATCGATTGGGAAGTGCTGGTTGTAGACAACAATTCGCGCGATAGAACCCGCGAAACTATTGAGGAATTTTGCGCATTATATCCGCGGCGCTTTCGCTATCTCTTTGAAGCAGCCCAGGGAAAATCTCACGCGCTCAACTCCGGGATCCGCGCCACGGTCGCGGAAATTCTTGCCTTCATGGATGACGACGTCGAAATCGACTGCTATTGGTTGCACACCTTGACGAGCGTATTTTCACGCGGTCCATGGACCGGAGCCGGAGGCCGCATCCGCGCCGAAGAGGGATTCGTTCCCCCGCCCTGGATGGAAACCCATGGCCGCTATGCGCTTGCGCCGCTCGCTTTCTTCGACCTCGGACCCGACGCGGGCGAAACAAAGGAAGCGCCCTTCGGTACCAACATGGCCTTTAAACGCGACGTCTTCAAAAAGTACGGCGGCTTCCGAACCGACCTCGGACCACAGCCGGGCTCCGAGATTCGCAACGAGGATACGGAGTTTGGTGAGCGCTTGCTGGCAGCCGGCGAGCGCTTCTGGTATGAGCCCTCGGCACTGGTCTATCACTCGGTGCCGCGCGAGCGCATTCGCAAGTCGTATTTTCTGCGGTGGTGGTTTGACAAGGCACGCGCTGAGGTCAGGCAGGAAGGGATTCCGCAAAGATCGCGGCTGTATGTTGCCGGTGTGCCACTGTTCTTGTTTCGCAGCCTGGGCGCGTGGACGTTTCGGTGGATGCTCAGCTTCAATCCGGGCAAGCGCTTCTCAGCGAAGCTGAACGTGTGGAAGATCGCGGGCACGATGCAGGAGTGCCGCCGGATGTCGAAGATAACGAAGCCCATCGCTCCTGGCGCGCAGGCGGTGAGCACCATTCAGGGAAGCTCGCGCGAGGGCTGAAAATGTTCCACGTGGAACAATTCGGATAGGTCTCAGATCACAATTCGTTGTTCGCAATGCTCCACGTGGAACATTTGGCCATGCGTCAGTGCTCCACGCGGAGCATTTTGTTTTGGGGACTTACAGCGAGAAGCTTCGTGATAGATCGTGGACAAACTGTTCCACGTGGAGCATTGCTGCCTTTCTGCGCAAGTCCCGGACCAGGTTAGTCGGAGTTACTCAGCGATATAATTCGCAACGTTCTGAAGAAAGATTTGTGAACACAGGGCAGTCCGCTTCATCAAAGCGGGGCTTTGTCCAGCGGCGCGATAAAACCGACGCCGGGGATGTCGAGTTTGTGAAGGCGCTTATCGCTGGTGATGAAGAGATCGACACCAACGTGAGCAGCGCATGCAAGCTGGATTGCGTCCGCATGGCGGATGCTGTGCGTGGCTCTGAGCGAAGCGTAACGCCGTGCCACCTGAGAATCGAAGTTAACGATCTGTGCGGTGTTGCGAATGGCCTGATCGTATTGCGCGACAAGGGCCGTCTTCCCCAGCTTCGCCGGCTTGATGAGAACCTCGCCCAGCGTCAGGG
>JBATYG010000063.1:0-9502 GCA_049673945.1 Occallatibacter sp. | reverse complement strand
ACGAAGCTGGGCCACGGGCCGGCGACGGACTCCGGCTTCTTCTACGACTTCTACCGCCCGACGCCGTTTACGCCCGACGATCTTGTAAAGATCGAGGCGCAGATGGCGGAGGTGGTCGCGCGCGATGAGAAATTTGTACGCGAGTATGAGCCGCGCGAGCGGGCGCTGGCGGAATTTGAAAAAGACGGCGACTTCATGAAGACGCACTTCGTGACGCGCTTTACGGAGCCCGGCGCCGAGGTGAGCTTCTATCGCAATGGCGAGTTCGTGGACTTTTGCCGCGGACCGCATGTGCCCTCGACGGGCCGGGTGAAAGCGGTGAAGGTGACGAACCTTGCCGGCGCTTACTGGCTCGGCGACGAGAAGAATCCGCAACTGCAGCGCGTCTACGGCACCGCCTTCTTCTCAAAAAAAGAGATGGACGATCACTTCGCGCGCCTGGAAGAAGCCGCGCGCCGCGACCACCGCGTGCTCGGCAAGCAGCTCGACCTCTTCAGCATTCAGGAAGTGGCGGGGGCGGGCCTCATCTTCTGGCACCCGAAGGGCGGCATCGTGCGCAAGGCGATGGAAGACTGGATGCGCGACGAGTGCCTGAGGCGGGGCTACTCCCTGGTGGTGACGCCGCACGTGATGCGGCGGGAGCTATGGAAGATCAGCGGCCACGAAGGCTTCTACGCGGGCAATATGTACACGCCGATGGAGCTCGACGACGCCGAGTACCGGCTGAAGCCAATGAACTGTCCGGGGCACATCCTTATCTACAAGAATTCGCCCAAAAGCTATCGCGACCTGCCGGCGCGCTACGCGGAGCTGGGCACGGTCTACCGCTACGAGCGCTCGGGGACGATGCACGGCCTGTTGCGCGTGCGCGGCTTTACGCAGGACGACGCGCACATTTTCTGCACGCCGCAGCAGATCGAGGGCGAGGTGGCGGCCTGCATCGAGTTTGCGGAAGCGGTGCTGAAAACTTTTGGCTTCTCCGAGTTCAAGGTGGAGCTCTCGACGTGGGACCCGAAGGACCGGGCGCACTACGCGGGCTCGGACGAGCACTGGAATCTCGCGATCAACTCGCTCGACAAGGTTTTGAAGAGCAAGGGCATCGCTTACAGGACGATCCCCGGCGAAGCGGCCTTCTATGGCCCGAAGATCGACGTCAAGCTGGTGGACGTTCTGGGCCGGCTGTGGCAGCTCTCCACTGTGCAGTTTGACTTCAATCTGCCGGCGCGCTTTCAGCTTGAATACGTCGGTGAAGATGGCGAGCGTCACCAGCCAGTGATGGTGCACCGCGCTCTCTTCGGCTCGGTCGAGCGCTTCTTCGGCGTGCTCATTGAGCACTACGCTGGGGCATTTCCGCTGTGGCTCTCGCCGGTGCAGGTGGGCCTGGTGCCGATCAGCGAGCGGCATGCCGCCTACGCTCAAAAGGTGGAAGCAGCGCTGAAGGCCGCGGGCCTGCGCGTCGAAACTGACCTTCGCAACGAGAAGATGAATGCCAAGATCCGCGACTTCGCCAACCAGAAAACGCCGTATGTGCTGGTCTTCGGCGACAAGGAAGAAGGAGCCAACGCCGTCTCGGTGCGTGTCCGCGGCAAGGGCGACCAGGGCTCGGTGCCGCTGGACGAGTTCATCGCCAGGGCGCAGCAGCTTGTGGCCACGCAGTCGACGGAGCTTTAAGCGGCGCGGCGTCAATTTCCGGACGATCCCCCAATCGGTCCCCGGTCCGATCCCGGGCCGTTCCCCTTGCCCTTGCGAGGGGGGCGGTTCATGAGCAAACCGGGGACATGCTTTACAAAACAGACCGGAGACATGGTTTACACCATGGCGGAGAACAGTTGGCTTTCTTAGCTTTGGCTTGACGCATGAAGATGCGTCTATGCCTTGGAAAGAGACTCGAACCGTGGACCAACGCCTGCAGTTTTTATCGAGCTATCAGAGGGAAGAGATGTCCGTGACCGACCTGTGTCACGAGTACGGTATCTCGCGTCCAACTGCTTACAAGTGGATCAAGCGTTACGACGAGGTTGGGCCTGAGGGCCTACTCGACCTGGCGCGCACGCCGCCATCTAAGCCGCCTCTTCTGCGAAATCAATGCTGGCAGCGGGGGCAGAAGTGGGTGCTGCGGCCGGCGATGACGATGCGGCGAATGGGCGTGCCGCAGACGAGGCAGGGCTCGCCGGTGCGCTGATAAACGCGGTGTTCAAGCTGGAAGAATCCGCGCACTCCGTCGGCATCGACGTAGTCGGAGACGGAAGAGCCGCCGCTCCGGATGGCCTCAAGGAGAACTTGCTGGAGCGCGGTGCGGAGGCGGCTGAGCTCGTCTTTTTTGAGGCGACCGGCGATGCGTCGGGGACGAATGCCGGCGCGGAAGAGGCCTTCGTCGGCGTAGATGTTGCCGACTCCGGAGAGCAGGGATTGATTGAGGAGCGCGGCCTTGATGGCGAGGCGCCGGTTGCGGAAGAGGGCATCGAAATCGGACTGGGGTATGGTGAGGGGCTCGGCTCCGGGAGCGGTGAAGGGCGCGGCGAAGGCGGAGGCAATGTCGCGCAATTCGAGACGTCCGAAGCGGCGCGGGTCGACGAAGCGGAGCTCGCGGCCGCTCTTGAGGGTGAGGCGGGCGTGCGTGTGGGGAGCGACGGGGCCGTCAGGCGTTGTGACGAGGAGGCGGCCGGTCATGCCAAGGTGGACGATCCACTGCGCTGCGGGCTTTTTGCCCTGACCGAGCTCGCAAACGATGTGTTTGCCGATGCGATGCACCGCGAGGATGGTGCGGCCTTCGAGTCCCTTCGCCATCTTCGATTGAGGGGTCTTGAAGGGCTCGCGATGCGAGCCGAGCCAGACCTCCTGGATGCGGTCGCCGCGAACGCGCTTGTCGACGCCGCGGGCAACGGTTTCTACCTCGGGAAGCTCGGGCATTGGATTGATTTTACCGGCAGCGCGCGGAGGAATGGGGAAAGGGATATGCGCTAGCGCTCGTCGTCGTGGATGCTGCTGGCTTCAAAACTGACGATGCGCCAGTTGCCCTTAACGTCGCGCACATAGACGCGCGTATAGCGGTAGCTGCCGGCAAGATCGCCTTCGGGACTGGTGCCGGCGACTTCGACACGCGAGGTGACGAGGGCGGTGGTTCCGTAGAAGCGAACCTTGCGGTCGGAATAAGTGAGGGACTTGATACGCACGGCGCCGCTGCGGAGGCTATCGAGGGTCTCGTCCTTGGACTGGAGCATGCCGTGCGCGGTGATGGCCATGTAGTCGTCCGAGAGCAAGGCATCGAGGGCGGAGACGTTGCGGTCAAGGACGGCGGTGCGCCAGTCTTCCTCGAGCTGATCGATCTCGTGACGGGTTTCGTGGCGCTCGGCGCGAGGCAGGGCCGCCAGGGGCGCGGAGGCGAGTAGCAACAGGAGAGAGAAGGCCGATGCAGTGATGAGTAAACGGGCAAGTGAGGTGGGCCGCGGCGTCCTCATAAAGGTGTAACGCATGGTAGATCGGGAGGAGCGGGCAGGTCAATGTGTCAATGCGGCGGGTGGTGGGTCAGTCAGTCTGAATTTTCGCTTAGAGCAGAAAGCGGCCCGTTGTTGGCGCCTTGCTCCCCCAATTCGGTTGGGATCCCTAGCCGTGCAACGTCTCACCGCGTTCAAGCATGGCAACAAAGCTTTCAATCTTACGCGCGCGCGTCTCAGGCTTTTTTGCGGCGCCGATGCGATACAACACCGCATAGCGGTTCGCTCCGGTCAATGTTGCGAAGAACCTAGCCGCCTTCCTGTTTGCATCAAGAGCAGCTTGCAGATCAGGCGGCACAGTCGCTCGGCTGGCAGGAGCATAGGCGGCATCCCAACGCCCGTCGGCTTTGGCCGCTTCGATTTCCGCCAATCCTGCCGCAACCATCCTTCCGGCGCTGATCAGCTCGATTGCCCGTTTGCGATTCACCTCCGACCACTTGCTGCGAGCCTTGCGCGGCGTGAAGCGAATCAGCCAGCACTGGGCGTCATATTTATCGAGCTGACCATCGATCCAGCCGTGGCAGAGCGCAGCGTCGATTGCTTCGGCCTTGGTCAGACTGGGAATGCCCGATCCTTGCCTGGCAATTTTCAGCCACAGACCTGGCGTAGTCGTCGGTTGATTGCGGAGCCAGCTTGCGAAGGCTGCGGCATCGGGAAATCCGAGAACAGGCAAGTTGGCTTTGGTTTCCATGTTTATGCCTTCTTATAAAGGGCATCCGCGCGTTTCAGGCGAGGGCTTTGAGATCTTCGCGGCTGCGATCGAGCATTTTCTGGTAGAGGCCGCCGACGGCGTACTTTTGAAAGTGCGGCGACTGGCGATGGGCTTCAGCGGCGGTGCTGTCGCGATATTGCTCGTAGATGAGAACTGTATCGGGGTCGCCTTCAATACGGTGGGGAATGTAGCTCACGCAGCCCGGCTCCTGGCGCGAGGCCTCGGTGAGCCGTTCGAGCATCTCGGCAATATCATCCCGGTCTTCCGAAGCAAACCGCATCCTTACGGTAAATGTGATCATGGGGAAAGAATCCTTCCAGCCAGAGCACCGGCTTACATCCATGTTTTCTTGTTGTGGGGACACGGGTCCCGGAGGGCGAGCTACCGCTGAGATTCAGGATAGCGCGATCCAGCCGGGGAGTCTCATTCAATCGTGCGCCGGCGGATTGAGTCTAAGCATGAATTTCATCGAGGACGGCGGAAAACTCCGGCAGCACGATGGTCTGATCGCGATCGGGGCCAGTGGAGACCATGGCGATTTTGACGCCGCTTTCTTTGGCCTGGAAGTTGAGGTATTCCCTGGCGGCGGAAGGCAGTTGATCAAAATCAGTGATTCCCTCGGTAGAGGTACGCCAGCCCTTGAGTGTGGTGTAGACGGGCTTGATCTGCTCGAGGCCGTAGACGTCGGCGGGGATTTCGTCGGTGATTTTGCCCGCGATTTTATAGGCGGTGCAGATGGGAATTTCATCGAGCTCGTCGAGGACGTCGAGTTTAGTGACGACAAGCCAGTCTGCTCCGTTGACCTGGTTGGAGTAGCGGAGGAGTGGAAGATCGAGCCAGCCGCAGCGGCGGGGGCGGCCGGTAACTGCGCCGTACTCGTTGCCGCGGGCGCGAATGGTTTCGCCGATGGCATCGTGAATCTCGGTGGGGAAAGGCCCTTCGCCGACGCGGGTGACGTAGGCCTTGGTGACGTTGATGACGTTGGCGATGGAGCTGGGTCCGATGCCGGTTCCGGTAGCAGCGCCGCCGGCGGTGGCGCTGGACGAGGTGACGAAGGGATAGGTGCCGTGATCGATGTCGAGCATGGTGCCCTGGGCGCCCTCGAACATGACGGAGCCGCCAGAGGCGAGGACACGATTGAGCAGGCGGCCGGTGTCGGCGACAAAGGGGCGGATCTCTTCAGCGGCGGCAGCGTATTCGTCGTACATCTTCCTGGGGTCGAGGGGGTCGGTGCCGAAGAGAGCGCGGGCGATGGCGTTCTTTTCGCGGCAGGCGGCCTCGATGTGGGTCTTGAGCAGATCGGGACGCAGAAGATCGACGACACGCAAGCCGCTGCGAGCCATCTTGTCTTCATAAGCGGGGCCGATGCCGCGGCTGGTGGTGCCGATTTTCTGGCGGCCGGGCGCGCTCTCGGCGGCGAGCTCGATCATGCGGTGATAGGGCAGGATGACCTGAGCGCGATTGGAGACGAAGAGAGAGCCATCGATGGCGATACCCATCTGACGGAGCCGGGCTACCTCTTTAAGGAAGGCGATGGGGTCAAGGACGACGCCGTTGCCGATGACGCCTTTGCAGCCGGGGCGAAGGACGCCGCAGGGAATGAGCTGCAGCACGAATTTGGTGTCGCCGTGAATGACGGTGTGTCCGGCGTTGTGGCCGCCGGCGTAGCGCGCCACGGCGCTGAAGCGCTGGCTCAGCACATCTACGATTTTGCCCTTGCCTTCGTCGCCCCACTGGGCGCCCAGCACTACCGCTGTCTTCGCTCGCATTGCTTCTCGTCCCTGGTAATGAAATCCGGTTCAGATGATTGGAATCGCGTGGCCTGAGCAGGCGCAGCGAAGTCGCGCGACCTCAAAAGATTGCTCAGCTTCAGAAGGGAGCCAGAAAATACCTGGGTCCCAATCGATGATAAATCCTGGCGGCGATTGAGGCCGGCGAAGCCTGATAATGGCAGAATGCTCGGCGACAGGCGTGTGGGAATCAATCAAACCTTGGGGCGAACCTTGGGGCAAACCCTGAGGGGAACCTCGGGGCGATGGGCTCCGGCCGCGGTCTTTCTGGCTGCGCTTGTGCTGCGCGTTGCAGGTGTCGCGCGCATCATCGCCGCGGAAACCGCAACGCCGCAAATTCGCGGCGAGATCCTGAATATTGCCGGGAACATCGCCCAGGGCCGTGGCTTTAGCTCGCCCTTCGGGGCCGGCAGCACGCCCACCGCGTGGGAGTGCCCGCTGGTGCCGTATCTCTTTGCCGGATTTCTTCGTTTTGCGCCGAGCATTCCGACGGCGATTCACCTCATCATCATCGCGCAGGCGGTGGTGGGAGCGCTGGCTGCGCTGGTGTATTGGCTGATTGCGCGAAAGCTGGTGCGCGATTACGGAGTCTTCCGACCGTGGCTGCTCCCTGTCTTCGCCGCGGTTGTGGTTTTTTGGCCGGAACCCTTTCTTTATCGCGCAGACCCGTGGTACTTCGTGTGGCAGGAGGCGGTGCTCTCGGTTTTTGTGCTGCTCGCGATGCGGTGGTGGGATGAGAGGGTTTTTTCGCGCACGCTGGCGCTCGGCGTAGCGGGTGGGGTTCTCGCCCTCATTAACGTCACGCCGCTGCTGGTGATCCTCTTTGCGATCCTTTACCCGGCGGTGCGATTCCGCAACCGAAAGGGAACGGTCGGGCAGGCGGCGCTTTGCCTGGGGATACTGATTCTGGTCGTGACGCCGCAGCTTGTGCGGAATGCTGTTGTGTTCGGGAGCTTTGTTCCTCTGCGGTCGAATACAGGATTTGAGTTGCTCAAGGGAAACAGGGAGATCGAGTGTATCCGCGAGCCCTATGACACGCCTCACCCGGCGTCCAATCCCGAAGAATTCCGGCGGTATATGGCGCTTGGGGAGGTGCGCTATTGCCGCGATGCCTTTGGGAAAGCACTGCGGTACATGCGGCAGCATCCGGGGCAGACGGCGGAACGCGCGGGCAAGCGGGTCTATGTGATTTGGGCGACAGATCTCACCGATCGCTGGAATCCCGCTGCGAACCAAAAATGGTGGGCAATGGGTCTGCACTCGATCGTCCGAACCGTGATTGTGGTGATCCCGATCCTGGCGGCAATCGGCATTCTTTTGTGGGGAGTTTTCACGGGCCGCTTTGCGCGGTTGCCGTATGCGCCGCTCTTCGCGGGGTTGCTGCTGCTGTTGCCTGCTTCGCAATACCTAACGCTGGCGGATCCGGAGTATCTGACGGCCTTCCGGCAGTGGATTGGGATGATCTCCGTGTTTCTGGTGGCGCTGGACCGGAAGAAGGCCGCCGCGCAGCATGTAAACGAGACGAGAGCCAGGACGGGAAGCCGGTTCCGTTTCGGTCCCACTTCTACTTCGGTAACGAGAAACGCGCACAGCTTTAATGAAAGGTAAATGGCGGCGTCCTACGATAAGTAGAGTGAAATCCCAGTTACAGCAGCAGGTGGGGACGTGTACGGGGGAGCTTTGCGCGGTCGAGTGGCTGAATACAGGGTTCATTTTGGCGAGTACATTCTGTTTTTTGCATTGACGCTGATTTGTGTGGGCGAATGTCGACCTGGCGCGGTTTCTGCTCATGCGGGAGAAGCCGGCGGCGGTGGAAGTGCTGTGGGCGGCGATGAGCTATACCGCGGTGTGGACGGCTGCCTGGGCGGCCCGCGAGACGGCGAGCTGGCTGGCGCGTGCAAGAGAAGCGAAGAGCGGCGCGCGGGAAGCCCCTGTCACTGGACAGGAAGTAGCACAGGGATCGTAGCTGCGGCGCGCGTTGCCGGAGAGATTTTCCTGTCTGCGTGCGGCGTGAATGCCGCCCCTTTTCAGACTGTATGGTCTATTTAGAAGCGGCGGGTCCCGCAAATGCCTGTCGCCCGCAAGTGCCTGTCTTCCGCAATTGTCTGTCTCCCGCAAATGCCCGTCCACGGGCAATGATTGTCACGGGCGAGGGGTCGGCAAAAATCCCTGACTGACAAGCCAGGTCTTGAAGAGACCGAACCAGGCGTCGGAGGGGAGCTTCTGCTGGTTCGTACCGAAGCCGTGGCCACCCTTGTCGAAGATATGCAGTTCTGCTGACTTGCCGGCGGCGTGCCAGGCCTCGTAGAGGCGTGCGCCGGCGATGGGGGCGACGAGATTGTCGTCGTCGGCGAGAGCGATGAAGAGCGGCGGCGCATCGGCGGGGACGGGCGTTGCGGTGCGATAGGCGGCATAGATGGGGGCGGCGAAGTCGGGCCGGCTTTGTGCGTCGTGCTGCATGACGGCGCCCATGGTGACGCCGCCACCGGCGGAGAAGCCGGCGATTCCGATGCGATGCGGATCGACGCCGAACTCAGCCGCATGTTCACGAACATACCGGATGGCCTGACGGCCGTCTTCTTCACCCCAGAGGCGCGCTTCTTCCATGGCGGGCCTGCCTCTTGGCGGGCCGACGTCTGTCTGATTGGGACGGCCGAGATCGATCATGAGCTGCTGCAGGAAGGCGGGCATGTCGGCGTCGTTGTCGGGCGTGTGGGCAACGCGGTAGCGAAGGACGAAGGCGGTGACGCCCTGCTGGGCAAGCGAGCGGGCCATGGTGTAGCCCTCGTAGTCGACCATGAGGAAGTAGAAGGCTCCGCCGGGCGCGATGATGACGGCGGTGCCGTTGGCCGTGCCTGGCGCGGGCTTGAAGAGCGTGATGGTGGGAACGGCGACATTGCGGACCATCCGGTTGGGCGTGACGGAACCGCCGGCCTGCGATGTCTCTTCGTGCCAGGAGGCGTGCTCGGAGCCGGGAGGCGTGCCGGGCCAGATGGCAAAGACGCCGTCCGAGCCGTCGGGCTTCTCTATATAGGAGGGAAGCTGCTGAGCGGCGGCGGTTGCAGTGAGAGCAAGGGCAACGAGCAGGAGAGTGCGAAAAGATGCGGTGATCATCGTTCCGGGTTATATCACAACGTTCATAGTTCGCATGTCTTAGTCATGGGCGGCTGCTCTTGACAATCTAGAGGAGAAGGAATTATATCTGCCGTCACCCCTTGATTATCTAGTGGAGAGAAGCGGGAGGCGGATGAAAGGGATGGGCATGAAGAACGATGCCAATAACAAGTCGCAGGGTAACCAGGCGCAGGGCGATTTGGTGCAGGGAACGCTGGAGATGCTGGTGCTGAAGACGCTGGCGCTTGAGCCCATGCACGGGTATGGGATTGCGCTGCGGATCGAGCAGATCAGCGGGGGAGTCTTCCGGGTGAATCCGGGATCGCTGCTGCCGGCGCTCGGGAGAATGGATCGCGCGGGTCATATCGAGGGCGATTGGCGGGCGACGGAAA
>JBATYG010000062.1:0-2832 GCA_049673945.1 Occallatibacter sp. | reverse complement strand
GCCACAGGCCCACGATGTTGCAGGGACGCAACTTCTCTATTTTCGCTTCTGTGAGGGGATTCGTCAATGCGAGCATCGGCGAGGCCCGCGCCTCTGGAAAGAGCCATAGAGAGCGGAGTTGATTCGTCGGCGTGGGTTCTCATCCGATTCAAATCAATCGTCAGCTTTGACCGCCGATGACAAGTCGCGCCGATCCACTATCTCCCGCCGTTACTTGGGATTGACCCCCTCTGCACATTTACCCCTGCCCGTCTGCAATTCCGCGGGACAATAGAGGATGAAACCCTCTGCATAGGAAGCGGCCCGGTTAAATGGCATTGATTTCATTTCTGATGACCCCCGCCGTGATGGGGTCCATAGCGTTGTTCCTCTCGATTATCTGGATGCTCAGGGACGAGAAGGATAAGACGCGCGCCATGCTGGTGCTGGCGCTGGTGCTCAATCTCTTCTTTGGTTTTCTCCTCACCGTTTTCATGAGCAAAGAAGGCAGCATGCTGCCGCTCAAGTATGACTACGTCCTCTTCAATCTGGATAAGGCGCTCGGCTTGCAGAGTGCGGCGATTGCCGCTCCGTTGCGAACGACGCTCGGGATGGCCCTTTTCTGGGTCTATGAGCTGATGGTCCCCGTGATGATCGCCTGGTATCTCGTTGCGCATTACTGCGGCGCCCGCGGGTCCGTGATTGTCGCCTATGTTGCAGAGTTGATCCTGGGGCCGGTTTTTTATGCGGTGCTCCCAGCCTGCGGGCCTGCCTACGCATTCAAGCCACACTGGCTGAAGCCTTGGGATGTGCCGGCAGTCCCTATTCACCTTACGGGGATGCCGAACGCATTTCCCTCGCTCCATGTGGCCACGGCCTTCGTTTTCGTGCTCTTCGCGCCCAGGCCGCTGTGGCGCGGCATCTCCCTCGTATTCCTTACCGGAACCCTCCTTGCCACGCTGGCGACTGGTGAGCATTACGTGATCGATCTGGTCGCCGGGCTCATATTCGGCTGTTTCGCTGCGGCCCTGGGTCATCGAGAGAACCGGAAGGCGATGATGTTTCTGTCGATTACCGCGTTCTGGACGCTGACCATCAGGTTTGCCTGGGGGCTCTGGATAGACCATGTAATTCTGCTCAGGCTCTTTGCGGGCCTATCGGTGATGCTGGCGGCGGCGACGGTTTTCGGCGAGTGGACCCGGCACGCAGTGCTTCCAACTCCTGGCCAATCGCACCTGGCAACCGGGGCGCAGGCAACCGGGGCAGAGGACGTGGCGCCGGAAGCAGAACTTTCACAACCCTGAGGTTTCCGGGAACAGTTTGGGTGGGTTCCGGTGTCTAAGAAAATAGAGCGGGCCTCCGAAATTCACGGTTTTCGGTGAGACGTCATTGGGAGGCAGCCGCAGCAGATGCCAAGTCTGCGTTGATTGCGGTAATGTGGGAGGACACTGATTTGCAGGCGGACCTCACCATGGGCAACTTAGCCAGCGCGCTTACCCTCCAGTCGGAAGAAGCGGCTCTTATTGCAGAACTGCAGGCCGGCTCCGAAGAGGCGTTCTCATGGCTTATGGCGCGCTATCACCAGCCGATTTATTCGCTGCTCGTCCGCACGGTGCGCGATAGCGCAGATGCCGCGGATCTAACGCAGGAAGTCTTTGTGAAGGTTTTCCGCGGCGTTGGCGGTTTTCACGGTGCGTCGTCGCTGCGCACGTGGATCTACCGTATCGCCTTGCGCGAGGCGTCGAATCAACGCAGGTGGTGGATGCGGCATAAGCTGCAGGAGGTTCCGATTGAGCAGGAACTGGCCGACGACGGGTCGGGCGCGCCCTTAAGGTTGAAGGACACCCTGGTCGATTCGGCCCAATCGCCTTTTGAAATGGTGGTGCATGCCGAGAACAAGGCGCGAGTAGAAGCCGCTCTGCGCCAGGTCCCTGAGCCATACCGCACCACGCTGATCCTGCGCGATATTGAAGGTTTCGTTTACGAGGAAGTTGCGGAAATTCAAGGCGTCAACCTGGGGACCGTGAAGTCGCGGCTGGTCAGAGGCAGAGCGTGCCTGAAAGCGCTGCTCATGCCATCTCGCGAGACGGAGCGCTCCCGGTCTCAGGAGGGCCTGACGACAGCACTTGGAGAGGAGGCGCGATGAGCAGTTGCAGCACCATGCGGACGAAGTTTTCTGAGTATCTTGATGGCCGTATGACCGGTCGGGAGATGCAGCGCATCTCGGCGCACCTCGATCGTTGTGCCGCTTGTGCCGGCGAGTGGCAGGCGCTTCGGCGCAATCAGGCCGTGCTTGCAACCCTCGGGCCGCTGCCGGAACCCGAAGATCTGCTTCTTCGCATCAAGGTTGCCGTTAGTCATGAACGCGCCCGCCGCCGCAAAGGCGCCTTTTCCGGTCTGCAACTGGCGTGGAAGAACACTGTGGGACCGTTCCTGCTGCAGGCTGGCGCCGGCTTTGCCAGTGCGGTGCTGCTGCTTGGCACGGTTACCGTCCTCGTGGGCATGTTCACCCAGCCGGAAGTTGCACAGGCAAAGGGAGACGAGCCTCTGGGAGATGCAACAGCTCCACGGCTGCTCTACCTTTCGAGCGGCTCGGGCAGCAGCGATGAAATGAGTGCTATCGCCGGCCCGGTGATTGTGGAGGCCTACGTCAACGGCGACGGCCGGGTCTACGACTACCGGATCGTCTCAGGTCCGACTGATCCGGCGACACGCGCACAGGTCGAGAACCTGCTGGTGCTCAGCCGGTTTGAGCCGGCCCGGTTCTTCGGGCAGCCGGTCCGCGGGCTTGCGGTGCTCTCCTTCTCCGGCGTTTCCGTCCGCGGCTGATTCAGCCCACTCGTTTCATCGGAT
>JBATYG010000061.1:0-8268 GCA_049673945.1 Occallatibacter sp. | reverse complement strand
AATCTCGGCAGATGGACACGTTACACCATGCGCGAGGCGATCATCGCCTTTTGGCCCGCCGAGGCCGGTGTTAAGCCGGCGAGCAATGCCTTCACCTCGATCGAAACGCTCCGTGCGGAATTGCAGGCGGCCATGGCCACCCTCGAAGCCGCAGCCAGCCTGACCGCGCAGCTTGCTCCCGAGCGCATCGCTGAATTGAAGACCGTCCACAACGCTGTTTCCGCCGTCTACTACGACTCGCTGAAGAACGCGCCGCTCGGCAAGCTCATCTACAACCTGTTCGAAGCGGTCGTGGAGCCGTTTCTCATTCAGCCAACCATCATTTACGACTACCCCACCGTCGTCTCGCCCCTCTCGAAGGCAAAGCCCGACGATCCGGAGCATGTCGAGCGCTTCGAGTTCTTCGCCGGCGGCTTCGAGTTGGGCAACGCCTTCAGCGAGTTGAACGACCCCGTGGAGCAGCACAAACGCTTTGAGCAGCAACTGAGTGAGCGCGACCGCGGCGACGATGAGGCCCACCAGATGGACGAGGATTACGTGCGCGCCCTGGCCTACGGTTTGCCTCCCACCGGCGGCGAAGGCATCGGCGTCGATCGCCTCACCATGCTGCTGACCGGCTCAAAATCCATTCGCGACGTCATTCTCTTCCCGCTGATGCGGGCGGAGCAGACATCTGCCGGCAAGGAAGCGGAAGCAGAAGAGAAATAGAGCCTCTCATCGAGAGGGCCATCAGCAGGTTGGAGCACTTTTCATTGAATATCCTTTTTGTCGGTGACATCTTCGGCAGCGCGGGTCGCAGAATCGTGCGCGAGCATCTCGGCCATGTCCGCGAAGCCAACAATGTTGACCTGACCATCATGAACGTCGAGAACGCCGCCGGAGGCTTTGGCGTTACGCCCCAGATCGCCGAGGAGCTCTTCGACCTCGGCGTAGATGTGATGACCACCGGCAATCACGTCTGGGACAAGCGGGAGCTGATGGACTACCTCGCATCAGTCCCCGCGGACAGCCAGGAGCGCCCCCGCCGCGTGCTGCGGCCCGCCAATCTCGCACCCGGCCTGCCCGGCTATGGCGTCTTTGAAGGCAGAACTGAGGCCGGCATTGACTACGCCGTGATCAACCTGATGGGCCGCGTCTTCATGAACGGCACTAACGACCCGTTTCACGCAGCGACAAACCTGCTCGGCGGCATTCAGGCAAAAGTCATCGTCGTCGATTTCCACGCCGAGGCCACCAGTGAAAAAGTCGCCATGGGCTGGCATCTCGATGGCAAAGTCACAGCCGTGCTTGGCACGCACACGCACATTCCCACGGCTGACGAGCGGCTGCTTTTGAACGGTACCGCCTACCAGACGGACGTGGGCATGAGCGGCCCTTACGACAGCGTCATCGGCGTCGAGCGGGACCTCGTGCTCCACCGCTTCCTTACCGGGCTGCCCGGCAAATTCGAGGCCGCTAGAGGCAATCCGAAGATGTGCGCGGCGCTCGTCTGCTGCGACCCGGCGACCGGGCGGGCATCGGCCATCAGCCGCATCATGCTTGGCGAATGACGCTACCTGGTGGTCTGGGGAACCGGTCGCGTCTCGCTAACCGCAGAAGTTTTCGGAACCGCATGCGGCGTGATCATCTCAGCCTGCGTGTGGGTTGCCTTCACGAGCTTTCCCCTCTCGTTGAAGACCATTGACCACTCCATCGGCCGCGGCGTGGCCGCGGTATCCACAAACCGGATCACGGCTCCGCCCTGCACAGCGGTCTGCAACACCGCATCCATCGCCGGAAATGGCTTGCCGGCCAGCGGCTGGTCTGCGCCCGGAAGCTGCGGATTGGCGCCCGCCAGAGCTGCATAACAGAGGCCGTTACCGATCCAGTTGAAGGCGCTATTCTCCCCTTCCTCCGCCCGAATATGGTTGAAGGCTGAGATCGTCAGCGCATTGATCGGCGCTGGCGCAAAGAGTGAATAACTGCGTTTCTGAATGGGGATGATCCGTACCCGGCCGTCTTGACCGCGCGGTATCGACGCCGAGAAAACCGTGAGATCGCTGGCCCCGTTGTTCCGCGTGTAGCGCAGAAACAGATGCCCGGGAAAGGCTGGGCAATCGATCTGCTCGTACTTCCACTCCCCGTCGCTCAGGTCAAAGCCGTTCAGCGCCGCATGCTCGGCAATCGAAGATTCCGCGTTGGAGGCGATCAACTGATCTTCGCGGCCCATTCGATCGGCGTGGATGAAGCTCAGCGCGTACTTCGGAACCGGACTCGGCTGCGTGATTGCAAACGGCGCGAGGGCCTTCGCGCGCGGCACAAGCCTGACTTTCCCCGCGCTTCCGCTCGGGTCGCCCTCCGCGTTCTGCGCGCGCAGCGACGGCGCGGCCACCAGACCCGCCAGAAGAACCATCACCAAAGACCGCCCTGATCGTGATGCAACCATGCTGCCCATCAGACTACCATCCGCGCCGCTCCCGTTCCTTCAGCCGCAAACAAGAAGGGCAACCTCAATGAGGCTGCCCTTGGTGACTCCCGGAAAGCATTCCTTTTGCAGCGGCATCAACTTTGTCCCGCTGTCATATTTTACTGAGCTAGTTCGCCCTGCGATGAGCCGCCGCAGGTTTGTGCGCAACCGGCTTCTTCTTCTCCGGCTGGATAAAGGCGTCACGAAGGACAATCTGCGCCGTTCCCGCTGAGGTTGCAGTGGCAGGCGTCTTCGTATAGCTGTCGTAGGTTCCGTCGAGTTCCGCAACAGGCTGCAATTTGAACTCGAAGCCGGGCTGATAGAGCTTCAGTTCCTCATCGGTCAACGGCTTCTTCAGGTTCACGATAAAGTCCGCGGTCTTGGCATCCTTTGCGTCCTGGGTCACCGCCATCTTGATCGTCGAGCCAGAGGCGTCAATCACAATTCCCGGGACCGGCGTTGGCTTGTCCTTGAGCAGGGCCCAGAGCTTATCGGCATCTTCCTGGCTGCCGAGAGCCAGAACCGTCTCCTTGTCCGCCAGCGCAAGCGTGCTCAGGTCAGGCGTTGCAGCAAGCAGATCGTGAATCTGCTCTGCGGGGCTCTTCGCCGGATCGATCTTGAAATTCCCCGGAGGCAGCGCGGACGCCTGCGCCTGGGTCTTGATGTCCGGCAAGCCGTCGACACCACCGTGGTACTTCTTGTAGTAATACTCAAGCTTCGGCTCGATCTGGGCCTTGTAGTTCTGCGGCGCGAAGTCCCACACGCGGGCATACTCATACACGGCGTCGGGCAGGTTCTGCGCAGGACCGGGCTGGGCGTAGGCCTGGGCCAGAAGCAGCGTGTCATTCAGTCCCTGCGCCTTGGCCTCGTCTTCCGTCATCAGCTTCAATTCCGCGATGTACTCATCCTGCGCGGCCTTGAAGTCCTTCTTCGAGAGCGCGGCGTCAAGCGCAATCGCCGAATGAAAAACCGGATAGGTCGCCGCCTTCTGTTTGTTCCAGTCGTCGTCTGAAACTGAGGCCGGCTTGGCCGCGCTGAGTCCCTTCTGGGCCAGTGCCGCGGCATCGTCGCAGGTCTGCGCATCCGACGTCTTGGCGCACTGCTGCTTCTTGATGAACACGGAGATGAAGATCGCCTTCATATTGTTGGGATCGATCTGCAAAAGACGACTCGCCGCGCTCAGAGTCTTGTCCGGCTCCTGCAGCTTCTGATACGTGTTGATCAGCTCGTCGAGAACCGCCGACTTCACCACGCTCTGCGGGTAGGAGGTGAGGAAGCTCTCGCCCGCAGCGGCCTTGGCCTTGGGATCCGATTGCGTGGAGAACATCTGATAGGCGTTGTACTCGGCTGGATCCTTGATCTGGATCGTTCCCGAATTTTCCTGCGCGCGCATTGCTGGTACGGTGACAAGACTGACGCTCGCCAAGGCCAACACAGATGCAAAGACAATCTTCTTCATTCAATGCTCCTGGGAGTAACTGAAAATGGAGTGTTTCTTCACGTATCCACTCGCAAAAGTTTCAACCATTCTACGTGCCGGCTGATCCCCGGGCGTATCAAAGGACATTACCCCGGTTTTCGGTGCGGTGTTGCGAGGATTATAAAAACCCCTGCCGCCTGTGACAAGCAAAGTCAGCAAGTCGCGCTGAAAGAGGGTCTGAAGAGCCTTCGGTGACTGCCCCGCCGGGGGTTTTCCGGGATGAATGCGCGTTGATGGAAGCTCGTCGTGCACTCGCATTCCTCCGCACATCTCGGAGAGGGCTGGAACAGCTTCTCCGAGCACAGCATACCGCTTAGACACCATTTTTGCGAAAAGTGTTCCTGCTATTTACAAGGGAGGCCTCTACTGCAGAAGTCTAACCAGCTCCGCTTGCTCCGCCAGGAAGGCATCATGCCCGTGCGAGCTGGGCATCTCGCAGTATTCCACCTCCACCCCGGCCGACCGCACCTGCGCCGCAAGCTCCCGCACCGATTCCGGTGGAAAGAGCCAGTCCGAGCTGATGCCCACAAAGGTGAGGCGCGCACGGATCCGCCCGAAAACCTCGGCAGACGACGTGCTGCCGCCCAGCGGATCCCAGGTTTCCATCGTGCGAAGAATCGCCAGGTAGGCGTTCGCATCGAAGCGCTCGATGAAGCGCTGCCCCTGGTAGTCGAGGTAGCCGGCAATGTCGAAGCGTCCGCCGATCAGGCCGCCTCGTTCGCCGCTGCTCGCCCAGGGGTCCTCATCGCGATTCGGCTTACGCGCAAACCGTTCTTCCAGCAACGTCGCGGACTTATAGCTGATCATGCCGATCTGCCGTGCAAGCGCCAGCCCGCGCCGTGGCGGCCGCTCGGCGGAATAGTAGCCCCCGTTCCAATCCGGGTCATTTTGGATCGCTACACGCTGCAAATGGTTCAGCGCCAGCCCCATGGCGGTCAGTGGCGCCACGCCGACAATTGCCGCCCGTTCAACCCTTTCCGGCTCCACAATCGACCACTCCAGCGCCTGCATGCCGCCGATCGACCCGCCCAGAGCCAGCCGCAGCCTGGAAACGCCCAGAAAATCGAGCAGATCTTTCTGCGCCCGCACGTTGTCGCGGATCGAAACCAGCGGAAACGCCGGCCCGTAGATCGCGCCCGTGGCCGGGTCGACGGAGCCGGGGCCCGTCGATCCATAACACGAGCCCAGGAGGTTGATGCAGATAACGAAATCCCGATCGACCGAGAGCAGGCCTCCCGGAGCGAACACTTCGGGCCACCATGATCCCACGCTCGCCGATCCCGACAGGGCATGACACACCAGCACCGCGTTGTCGCGAGCAGCGTTCAGCCGCCCGTACGTGGCATAGTGCAGCGTTGGCCGCGCGAGCGCGCCGCCGTTCTCAAGAAGGAAGTCCCCACGGACAATAAAATCCCCTTCGTGCGTTGGAGACAGCGCCGCTTCGTCAACGGCGCTCTGCGATCGGGCCTGGGGTGCGCTGCTCATTGCGCGACTACGCCGGCCTTCTCCTGTGCTCCGGCAAAGGCATGGCCGTTCGCGCTCTCAATCGCCTGGTCGAGATCGGCAAGGATATCGCGAATGTCCTCGATGCCCACCGATAGCCGGACCATCTCCGGCGTGACGCCGGTCCCCTTCTGCTCTTCCTCTGAAAGCTGCTGATGCGTCGTCGATGCCGGGTGGATCACCAGAGACTTCGCATCGCCGATATTCGCCACCAGAGAAAACAATTCAAGCGCGTCGATCAGCTTCTTGCCCGCCTCGTAGCCGCCCTTGATACCGAAGGTGATCAGCGCGCCCTGACCGTTGGGAAGGTACTTCTTCGCCCGTTCATGGTAGGCGCTGGACTCGAGCCCTGGGTAATTCACCCACTCAACTCCCGGATGCGCCTCAAGATGCCGCGCCACCGCGAGGGCATTCTGCGAGTGCCGTTCGAGCCTCAGGTGCAGTGTCTCAATCCCCTGCAGAAACAGGAACGCGTTGAACGGCGACAGCGCGGCGCCGGTATCCCGCAATCCCTGAATGCGCGCCTTGAGGATGAACGCCAGCGGCCCGAAGGCTTCAACATACGAAAGACCGTGGTACGACGGGTCGGGCTCGCTAAACTCCTTGAACCGTCCCGAAGCCGCCCAGTCGAACTTGCCCGCGTCCACGATCACGCCGCCGATGGAGGTGCCATGGCCGCCGAGGAACTTGGTGGCTGAGTTCACCACGATATCTGCGCCCCATTCGATCGGCCGCAGCAATGCCGCCGATGACATGGTGTTATCGATCACCAGCGGAAGGTTGTGCTCGTGCGCAATCGCAGCAAACCGCTCAAGGTCGATCACATCAAGCTTTGGATTTCCGATCGTCTCCGCGTAGATGGCGCGCGTCTTGCCGTTGATGGCCCGGCGCAGGCCCTCGAAGTCATCCCCATCGATAAATCGTACGGTGATACCCAGCCGCGGCAGCGTGTGGTGAAAGAGGTTGTAGGTGCCACCGTAGAGCGAGGTCGTCGAGATGATTTCATCTCCGGCTGCCGCCAGGGTCGTCAACGTCAGCGTCTCGGCCGCCTGTCCCGACGCAGTCGCCAGCGCCGCCGCACCCCCTTCGAGAGCCGCGACGCGCTTCTCGAAGACATCCGTCGTCGGGTTCATGATGCGGGTATAGATATTTCCGAACTCCTTGAGGGCGAAGAGCCGGCCGGCATGGTCGGCATCCTGAAACAGGTACGACGTCGTCTGATAGATCGGCACCGCCCGCGCACCGGTAGCGGGATCGGGCGACTGACCTGCATGAACAGCGAGCGTGGCGAACTGCAGTTGCTTGGCTTCGGACATACTGTGACTCCTTGGGTCTCGGTGGATTAGGAGGCATCTCGACGCGACGCCTCATTGGATACTCAGAAATGCTCTGCCGCCTCAAAAAAACAAAACCCGAATCCTTGGGGAGGACCCGGGCCGCCAGGCTGTTGAGAATCGGTTGCGTCTATCGCATTCGCCGCTCAAAAGCCACACGGACAGGCCCGCACGTCGTACACATGCACATGGCCTCAATTCCGTGATTCCTTCTCCGCAGCATGCAAGGAGTATCCGGGCGCACGAGGCAGCCTGTCAAATCAAATTCGCCGGAGTAGCGCCTCGAAACTGGCGGGCTCTCACTCTTCTGCCTTCCAAACATAGGCGCCGGGCTGCGGCAGGCCGACGTGTCCCAGCACCCTGTAAGCAAACTGCCGGGCCATCTCTGTCGCATCCGCCGGCTGGTTGTAAAACGACGGAATCACCGGAAAGATCGTGGCCCCGGCCTCCGCGGCAAGCGTCATATTGCGCAGGTGAATCCGGCTGAAAGGCGTCTCCCGCACGCAGAGCAGCAGAGGTCGCCGTTCCTTCAGCGTCACATCGGCTGCGCGCGCAATCAGCGAGTCCGCCAGCCCCATGGCAATCTTTGCCAGGGTCCCCATTGAGCACGGCAGCACGATCATTCCGTTCGAGGGATGGCTGCCGCTGGCAATCCCCGCGCCTATATCGGCATCGCTCAATTGAAGCGTCTTCATGGATGCACCGCCCAGCAGCTTTTCCATGAGGCCATTGCGCCCTGCCACCTGCAGTTCCTCCGCGAGAACACGCAAGGAGTTCTCAGAGGGCACGAAGTGCACACGCTCCACGCGGGCGTCGGCCTCGAGCGCGCGCAGCAGTTCCCGGCCGAAGATCGCGCCCGAAGCGCCCGTCATTGCGATTGTGAGCTGCATCGTGCAGAGAGCCTTACTAACCCAGGACCCGCCAGAAGATTGCGTCCACATTGCCAAGCTGGCGCGTGTAATCGAAGGTGCGATCCAGCTTCTCCTTGCTCAACAGCGCCGTGATTGCCGGGTCGCGCTCGATCTCATCGCGAAAGACGAGGTCGTCCTTCCATGCCCGCATCGCGTGCTCTTGCACCAGCCTGTAGGCATCCTCGCGCATCATGCCCGCCTCTGCCAGGTCAAGCAGGAGTTGTCCGCTGAAAATCAGGCCGCCGGTCGACTCAAGATTCTTCTTCATGCGCTCCGGGTATACAAGCAGCCGGTCTATCAGGTCCGTCGCCTTGGCCAGCAGGTAGTCCACAAGAATAGTAGAGTCCGGAAAAATCACCCTTTCAACCGACGAGTGCGAGATGTCCCGCTCGTGCCACAGCGCAATATCTTCAAAAGCTGCCTGGGCGTTACCGCGCAGCACCCGCGCCAGCCCGCTGATCTGCTCACTCGAGATGGGATTCTTCTTGTGCGGCATCGCCGAAGAGCCCTTCTGCTTTTCGCTGAAGTACTCCTGCGCCTCCCGCACCTCGGTCCGCTGTAGATGCCTCACCTCAACCGCAATCTTGTCGAGCG
>JBATYG010000060.1:0-2308 GCA_049673945.1 Occallatibacter sp. | reverse complement strand
TCGCATGCTGCTCGAGATGCAGTGCGCGGATATTCTGCAGCCCGACGTTGGCTGGTGCGGAGGCATTACGGAATTGAAGAGAATTGCGGACCTCGCGGAAAAGGCCGGCGTACTGGTGATTCCGCATGGGTCAAGTGTTTATGCCTATCACTTTGTGATCACGCGCCACAACAGTCCCTTTTCAGAGTTTCTGATGATGGCGCCGGAGGCGGATCGGGTGATCCCGATGTTTTCGCCATTGCTGCTGGATGAGCCAGTGCCCGTTAAGGGGCGGCTGCGGCTGCCGGAAACCCCTGGTTTCGGTGTCCGGCTGAATCCTGGGTGCAAGCTGCGCAGGCCGTACGATCGGTCGCTGGTGGGGGTGTAGATGCGGAGGCGGACATTCCTGAGATCGGCGGGCACGGCAGCGCTTGGAGCGAGCTTGTTGCCGAAGCTGAGCGCGGCTACGCCGGCAATGCCGGTGATCGATGCCCATATTCATCTCTTCGACCCCACGCGGCCGGGAGGTGTTCCGTGGCCGACCTCGGCGGATACGGCGCTCTACAAGCCGGCTCTGCCTGTGCGGTACGAGCAACTGGCGCGTCCCCATCACGTCGTCGGTGCGATCGCAGTGGAATGCAGTCCGTGGATGGTGGACAACTTCTGGCTGCTGGACGTGGTGCAGCAAAGTCCGATCATGCTTGGATTCATCGGCGACCTTGAGCCGGCGTCGCCGCCGTTTGCCGCCGCGCTCGCGCAATTGCATCGAAGCCCGCTCTTCCTCGGTATTCGCTACGGCAATCTATGGAATCGCGATCTCGGCGTATCGGTAGACAAGCCGGAGGTTGTTGCGGGGCTGAAGCTGCTGGCGCAGGCGGGTTTGACGCTCGAGACTGCCAATCCTGATGCTGCGCTCATTGCGGCCGTGGTGAAGGTAAGCGATCGCGTGCCTGAACTGCGAATTGTGCTGGATCATCTGCCCAACGCGAAGCTACCCTCGGATGCAGCCGCGCGCAAGGCGTACGACGCGAATCTGCTGGAGCTGGCCCATCGGCCCACCGTTTTCGTAAAAGGATCGGAGATCGTGCGGCGCGTCGACGGGCGCGTCTCGCTCGATGAAGAGGTCTACAAGGCGGCGCTCGACCAGATGTGGGATCTCTTTGGAGAGGATCGCATTTTCTTTGGAAGCGACTGGCCGAACAGCGATTCGCTGGCGGGCTATGATGAGACTTTTGGAGTTGCGCAGCGATATATCGCGACCAGGAGCCGGGTGGCGCAGGAGAAGTACTTCTGGAGAAATTCGATTCGTGCCTACAACTGGCGCGCGCGCACTGCCGGGCAGGCCGCGCTGCTGAAGGGTTAATGGAGAAAGTATGAGAGCGTTTCGCGGTGTAAAGGTGTCAGCGGTTGTTGTATCGGGCCTGCTGCTGATTGCGGGCGCGCAGGCGTGGGGGCAGAGCCAGGAGAAGCCGCAGGAACTCGATGTTGACTGGGGCCAGACGATCGTCGTATCCAAGTCGACGCCGACGCTACAGGTGGTCACCAATCCCATGCTCAATCCGGGGTCACCGATCCATGACGGTGCCTTTTCGGCGTTGAAAAGTCTGGGCGCGGATTACGTGCGCTATGTGCCATGGCTGCCCTATCCAAAGGTCGCCGTGGCAGAGCTGGAGCCGCCCACAAAGGAGAAGACGTCGTGGGATTTCACCTACATCGATCCGGTGACGAAGGATTTTCTCGCCGCGACGGACGGCCACTCGACGATCATCAACTTCAGCACCATTCCCGCATGGATGTTTAAAACAGATCATCCAGTCCAATATCCGAGTGATCCAAACCAGGTCTTCTGGAACTACACGCAGGGAACGGAACTGCGGGATCCCAGCGGCAAGGAGCTGGGCGACTACTATGGTCGCCTCGTGAGCTGGTACACGAAGGGCGGCTTCAAGGACGAGAACGGAAAGTGGCATGAATCGGGGTACCACTACACCTTTCCGTACTGGGAAGTCCTGAATGAAGTGGATTTTGAGCACACCACCTCGCCGGAAGATTATGCGAAGCGCTACGACGCGATTGTAGAGGGCATTCGCAAGGTAAGCCCGCAGACGAAGTTCATGGGAATTGCGATGGCGATACCGGGCCAGAATCCCAGGATGTTCGAGTACTTTCTGAATCCCAAGAATCACAAGCCCGGAATTCCGCTGGACTACATCTCGTTCCACTTTTATGCGAGCCCGGCGATGGATGAGACTCTGGATAGCTGGCAGCACTCATTCTTCGACCAGGCGAACGGATTTCTGGCCACTACGCGCTACATTCTCGCGATCCG
>JBATYG010000059.1:0-3374 GCA_049673945.1 Occallatibacter sp. | reverse complement strand
CGGCGCAAAGCTCAGCGGGGCTGGGAGCCGACCAGATGCCGGTGGGCGCCGCGGGATCGAGGAAACCGACGGCGCATGTCGCCAGAAATGGCTGCGCAGTTTGAGGCCGCACCAGCACCTCGAGCGCGCCACGCTCGACCTCTTCGGCTTCGCGTGGATAGACGAAGTGCCGTGCGGGCAGAATCGCCGGCCGCGCGGCGAGCGGTTCGGCGTTCCAATCGTGCGGAAAGCTCAAATCGATCTTGGGCGCGGTCACCGGCAAAGCTCCCACGAACCACTTTCAATGCTTGTAAACCGTCGACACATAGATTCTCAGATGATAGCCAAAGCGGCTTGCAGCATGCCGCGGAACTCTTTCAGGCTTCTGCTCAGGCTGCTGCCCCTCACCTTGCATTTTGTCTCTTTTTACGAGCCGCCAGCATCTCATTCGGTGGGAGCGTGAGAGAGATGAACGTCGTCTTGTATGGAGCATCGGGCATGATTGGGAGCCGCATTCTTGCCGAACTGGTTCGGCGCGGGCACACAGTTATTGCGGTCGTGCGCAATCCTGAAAAGATCAAGACCTCCGGCGTGAAAGTTACGAAGGGCGACATCAATGACGAGGCGAGCGTCGCGTCGACGGCAAAAGGAGCCGATGTCGCCATCAGCGCGTATGCGCCACCGCATTCCGATCCGGAGGCGGTTGTACGGGCGGCGCGCTCACTGTTGTCCGGTCTCAAAAAAGCCAATCTGCAGAGCATCATTCTCGTGGGCGGCGCCGGCAGCCTGCAGATCGCGCCGGGGGTGCGTCTGGTGGATACGCCGAATTTTCCTGCCGAGTGGAAAGACATCGCGCTGGCTCACGCTAATGTGCTGCCCGTGCTGAAGGCTTCAGACGCCGAGTGGAGCTGCCTGAGCCCGGCGGCGATGATCGCTCCGGGTGAGCGGACGGGCAAGTTTCGCCTGGGCGGCACCGATCTACTCACCGACGACAAGGGCGAGAGACGCATCTCTGCCGAAGATTATGCGGTCGCTCTGGTTGACGAGCTCGAAGTTCCAAAGCACATCCGCCAGCAGTTCACCGTCGCCTATTGAAAGTGCCGCCAACCGGCGGCCACTAGCGGCTCGGCGCCCTTCGCCGTCAGGAGCGTCATCTGCGTCGTGCCTGGGTTCGATCGTATGATGCGGCCGATGCGGGTTATCGGAACGCCCTCGATGATGCGCGGCACACGGGCACGCGCAGGCGCAGTGAAGAGGAGTTCGTAGTCCTCGCCGCCGTGCAGAGCCTGAGCGAGGCTTGCGGCGGGATGCAGAGGGAGCATCGCCGCGTCGACTTCGGCGGCAACGTGGGATTCTTCGCAGAGGTGGGCCAGATCAGTGGAGAGCCCATCGCTGAGGTCGATCGCCGCCGACGCGAGATTTTTGCGGCGCAGCCACTGACCCTGCGCCACGCGCGGCTGCGGATGGAGGTGCGCGGAGAACTGCGCGACCAGCTTTTTGGGGATGGTGCGCGATACGCGGGTCCGGCCCCATTTTTGGAGGCCTTCGAGGCCAGCCGCCGCTCCGCCGATGGTGCCGGTCACGTAGAGGCTGTCGCCTGCGCGTGCGCCGGACCGCAGAAGCGCCTTGCCCGCCGGCACCGTACCAACGAGCACAATGTCGGCCATGGCCACGGGGCTCTGGGCCAGGTCACCGCCGGCGAGAGGCGTCTTGTATTGCGCAGCCAGCGCCAACAATCCGTCCCAGAACCGGCGGAGCCACGCCGGCCCGCGCCCCGGGCCCGTCGCCAGTTCCGCTGGCAGCCCGAGAGAGAGAAAGGCCGCGATGGGATGCGCGCCCATTGCGGCGAGATCGCTGAGCCCGCGCGCCAGCGCCCGGTGGCCTATGACCTCGGGCGGGTGCAGATCGATGAGAAAGTGTCTGCCGGCGATCGACAGGTCGGTCGTGACGGCCAGCTCTTCGCCGGCCTGAGGCCGCAGCAGGGCGCAATCGTCTCCAATACCGAGGGTCAGGCCTTTTGCGGCGGATTTGCCGACGCGAGCGCGGATTTGCCGGATCAGCGCCGTTTCGCCTGCTTTTGGCGGAATTTGCCTGCTTTTGGCCATCTGCTGCAAGCATAGGACATGAAAGCGCCGGAAAGCCTGGAGAACTGCGGCAAATCCGTGCGTTTCATTACTTTCGCCGCCCGGTTTTCCTACACGATTTCGTTGACCCGCCCCAGGGCCTTTTGTTAGCCTTTTGATCGAAGTTGTTATGACTCCGCCCATTAGAGGGGCTTTGTTTTAGGCTCCCATTCAGAAGTGCTCTGCGCTTTTCGCTCTCGCTTGAAGTTAGCGAATTGCAGCCTCCCCGGTTGCTGGGATAGAGAGGGACAATGCTGCGGAAACGCTATTACATTCTTTTTGTTGCCAGAGACGAAGACGGCCGGGTTCGCAAGATTCCGCTGCCCCTGCATTACGTTTACGGTTTTGTCGCAGCGGCCCTTGTTGGTGCAGTTACAATCGTTGGCCTTGCCGGTTCCTACACGCGCATGCTTCTCAAGACCGAGAAATTCAACCAGGTCCGCGAGGAGCGCGAAACTCTTCGCAAGAACTATCAGCAGATGGCGCAGATCGCGCATGAACGCGGCGTGCAGGTGGCGTCTCTGGGCGCGCTTGCCAGCGAAGTAACGACGCTTTACGGGTTGCGCCAGAACAAGCTGATCGCCGCCAAGGCAACCACCAATGTCGCCACGGCGCCAACACCGCCGAGCCTCGCGCTCAGTGACGACGTGGACCAGCAGGCGCTGAAGCTTTCGATCGATCAGTTCTATGCCTTGCGCGCACAGGCGATGTCAGGCCAGGTCACCCGCGCGATGGAAGGCGGACTGACGCCAAACTTTGCCGGCGATTGGACGCAGCTTGCGGACGCGCCGTCGCTCTGGCCCATCGAGGGCCGCGTGGCTTCGAGCTTTGGCGAGCGCGAGGATCCTATCAACGGAGAAGAAGGCACATTCCACCCCGGCATGGATATCGACGCACCCTCGGGCACGCCAGTGCGCGCTGCAGGCGATGGCGACATTGCCGCGGCTTCAATGGTGAACGGGTATGGGCGCGAGGTCATCATCGATCACGGCCACGATATGCGTACGCTCTACGGCCATCTCTCGTCGATCGCCGTGCTTATCGGGCAGCATGTGACCCGCGGCCAGGTGATTGGCTACGTCGGCCAGACAGGCCGCGCCACGGGTCCGCATCTCCATTACGAAGTGCGCATCCACAACGTGCCTGTCAATCCGCACAAATTTCTGCGCGCCACCTACGAGCAGGCCTTCCTGGGCAGCACTGCGGCGAGCGCCCCGAGCGCGATCGCGAGCAAGTAGCGGCTCCGGCGCCCTTCTACTTTGCGGCTCCCCG
>JBATYG010000058.1:0-4502 GCA_049673945.1 Occallatibacter sp. | reverse complement strand
CGATCCCGCAGCGCATGCCTTCGCAATCGACAAGGTGGCCGCATCTGTGCGCGCGCTTGGCTGGCAGGTCGTGAGCACCATTCCTTCGCCGATTAGCGGCGCAGAAGGCAACAACGAGTTCCTGCTTTATGCGCGCACTGGCGCCGGAGGACCGCATTGAGATGGATGGACCTCGGCGGTGCACTTATCTTATGACGCTAGGCCTGGTGGCCACGGATGCAACGGCGCCCGATCCATTACACTGAGACCGCATGACAACCGTTGCGATTGTCTCCAAGCCGAACAAGGAAGAGCTTGCACGTATTTTGCCCGAATTGGTTGCGTGGCTGAGCAGGCACGATTACAAGCCGCTGCTCGATCGCGAGGGGGGCGTCTACTGCAAGGATGCGCCGATCGTCGACCGCGTGGAGATGCCGGCTTACTCGCCATCCCTGGTGATCGTGCTCGGCGGCGACGGCACGCTGCTTTCAGTTGCGCGCATCTTTGCTGCGACCGGTGTCCCGATCCTGGGCGTGAATCTTGGCTACCTGGGTTTTCTCACCGAGATCAGGCTGGCGGACCTCTACACCACGCTCGACGGGTGGTGCAGCAACTGCCACTCGCTCGAGGCGCGGGCCATGCTGCGCACCGGCTTGTGGCGCGACGGCAAGGAGTGCGCCACGTTCGAAGCGCTGAATGAGATTGTGGTCTCGAAGGGCGATATTGCCCGTATGGGCGACTTCGCCGTGAGGCTGGATGGTAAGGCCGTTGCGCGTTTCAGGGCCGACGGAGTTATCGTTTCGACTCCCACAGGCTCAACAGCCTATACACTGGCCGCCAATGGGCCGATCCTCACTCCCAACGTGGATGCTCTTGTGGTGACGCCGATCTGCCCCCACCTGCTGACGCTGCGGCCCATCGTTGTGCGCGGCGAATCGATTGTCACAGTGCAGGTGGAAGGGGTGCCGAGCCACTGCCTGCTCACTGTGGATGGGCAGCAGGCCGTCGATTTGCGCCTGGGCGACGAGGTGCGGTGCCGGCGCTCGAGCAACACCGTCAACCTGGTGCGGCTTACGGAAAGCGGCTTTTTTGAGGCGCTGCACAACAAGCTGAGCTGGGGCGAAGTAAAGGGCGGAGACGAGACAGACGGCCGCGGGACCGCGCGGATTTAGTGGTTGAGCTCGCCGAAGAGCACTTTGGCTTTGAGCGCCAGCGTATGCGCGCCATCAACGTCGCCCGTGGTGAGCGCTGCGCGCGCCTGCTTCAGGAACTCTCTGACCTGGGCGACGGTTTTCTGTTCCTGATCGCTGAGCGTGCGGTTGAGGTCTTTGAGGCCGCGCTCGGTCGATGCAATTGAATCTTCGGTCTGGTTGCGCAGATCGGAGGGATCACCTGGCGAAAGCTGCCCAATTGCCGACACCGCGGGGGTGCCGCTTGAGGCCTGCTCAACGGGCTTGGAATCAGGCTTGGACTCGGGCCTGGAATCGGACTTGGAGTCGGGCTTGGAATCGGGTTTCGAGCGCCGGCTCGTACGCTTGGGCTTTTCCTCTGGCTTGGGCGGCGGTACAGTCTGCTGAGCCGTCTGGGTTTGCGGCAAAGTGACGACCGGAGGTGGCAGATCCTGCGGAGCTGGAGCAGGCGCGGGGGCAGGCGGAGGCGCATCCACTACCGGCGGAGCAAGTGGCTGATTCTGCACCTGTTCCGTCTTATGGAAGCATCCCGACACCAATAATGACAAAAACAGCACTGCAACGCTCTTGCGAGGCGTTTTCATTTCACAATCCTTCCGGGTTCCCCATCTTCGCCGGCTGTAGATGTCGGCGAACCCCGTCCAAGGCAGCCAATGGAATCCGCAACACGAACTCAGTACCTTGACCCAATCTTGATTGTACTTCGACGTTCCCGTGGTGCAACTGCAGAATGCGATATGTCATTGCCAGGCCAATACCGCTTCCTTCCGATTTGGTCGTGAAGTAAAGATCGAATATTTTGTCGAGGATTTCGTCCGGGATGCCTGTCCCCTGGTCACTTATCCGCAGTACCGCGTTCTTTCTTTGCTCTTCGAGGGTGACCCGGACGACACCTCCGTCGGGCATCGCCTGAGCCCCGTTTTCGACCACATTGATGACCGCCTGCTTCAGCAGGTCGGCATCGACATTGGCGATCAGTGGGTTTGACGGCAGAGAGCTCTCGAGGATCACATTGCGCGTGGATAACTCTTCCGTCGACAGGGCCACCACATCGCCGATGATCTGGCGCAGGTCCTGTTCTCTGAGCTGCAGGTCCACAGGCCGTGAGAAGTCGACCAGGGTCTGCACGACGCGGTCGAGGCGCCGAATCTCGGCATCGATGACCTCGAGGTGGCGCGCTGCGGGAGCGTTGTGGTCGCCGAGTTTCGTCCTGAGCAGCTCAAGGTGCACCACGATGGCGTTGATCGGGTTCTTGACCTCGTGACCCACGCCCGAGGTCAGCCGGCCGATGGCCGCCATACGTCTTGATAGCTCAAGTTCGGATTCAATCTGCTCGACCGATTCAAGATCATGGAGGGTCACGAGCGCGCCAAGGCCCTGCTGGGTGTCATCGTCATAGATGAAATCGAGCGAAGCCTGCACACGGCGGCCGGTCTCGGTCCGCACCTCTTCCTGCACGAGAGTCAGACTTGCCTCGTAGGCATCGCGCAGCATGCGTCCCAGCACAGTTGAGCGGTCAAAAATCTCTCTGGCGTGCAGTCCCAGGATGCGGTCGCGATCGACCTGCAGAAAGCGCCGCGCTGCTTCGGAGATGAGCACCGCACGTCCATCTTCGGTGAAGAGCAGGATGCCATCCTGCAGGTTGCTGAGAATCTGGTCGAGGTTCTCCTTCAACGCAGAGAAGACCTCTTCGACGTTGCGCATGCGCTGGCCGATCTTCTCGATCTTGGTCGAGACGCGTTCCGGCATGTCCTGATTGGGCGCGCCGTCTGCGCCCTCCTGCGCTTCGCTGGCGACGGTCCAGTAGTCGAGCTGCATGCTGATCTCTTCGAGCGGACGCAGGGCGAGATTACTGAGCAGGAGGGCGGCGATCAGCGCGGTGCCAACAGCAAAGCCCGTCAGCGTGAGCGCTTCGCGAATCCAGGGCGCGTAGGCTGCGCGCAGCAACGTCGTGCGCGCGCCCACATGAACTGTGGCAAAGGGCTCGCTGTTGCGTTCGATCGGCACAACGACATCAAAGACCTTCGGCGGACCGAAGACCTCGTTGATCAATTGCAGGGCGTCCGCCTTCCTGAGAATTTCATAATCGGGGCGGACGGGAAGCGGCTTGCCTTCGTTGTCGGGATTCGTGCTCTTGATGATGGTGGACTGGTTGTCGGCGATGTTGACGTCGTAGATGGTCAGTGAATAGCGGTTTACTGATTCCAGAGCAGCCTGCAGAGCGGCGCTGTGGTGAATCGCTTCGGCCTGCAGGTCGCGAAGCTCGGCCGGATCGTTGGGATTGACCTCGCGGTTTCTCAGTCCCGTCTCGAGGGCCTGTAGCAGGGCCAGTCGCACCTGGTTCGCCACCATGCGGTTGGTCTGATAAGTCTGCTCTACGGCGGCATCGAGAAGTTGCGTAAAGTAGACGACTGAAAGAAGCGCGGAGATGAGCAGCACCAGGCCGGAAATCGCCAGCACGAGTTTGGTCTTCAGGCGCATCGTGAAAGCTAACAACGGGTTCTAAGCCGGTTGATCTTCCCGTGACTGGCTGTATTCCTTCAGCTTGTTGTGAAGCGTCTTCAGGCTTACGCCGAGGATCTCGGCGGCGCGAGTCTTGTTCTGGCCCGTTGATTCGAGGGTCCGCAGGATGAGCAGACGCTCCGCCTCGTCGACCGTTGTGCCCACGCGCACCGGCACCACGCTGGCATCGTAAGTGAAGGAGGACTGCAGCTGCGAGCGGCCGAAGGTAGGCGGCAGGTGGCCCGCGTCGAGAGGCGCGCCATCCGGGCAGAGAATCACCGCGCGCTCAATTGTATTGCGCAGCTCGCGCGCATTGCCCGGCCACTCGTAGGACATCATGCGGTCAAGGATGGACTGACCAACGCCTGCCACACTGCGGCTGTGCTTCTGATTCATCTCCTGCACCATGGCTTCAGCCATCGCGGGCAGATCTTCAAGGTGATCACGAAGCGGCGGCATATCGATGTGGAAGACATTCAGGCGATAGTAAAGGTCGCTGCGAAGCTCGCCGTGCGCCACGGCCACAGCCGGGTCGCGGTTGGTGGCCGCGAGCACCCGCACGTCGACATCCTGCTCTGATTTGCCGCCCAGCCGGCGCAGCTTGCGCTCTTCAAGAACGCGCAGAAGCTTGGCCTGCGTGCCAACGGGCATCTCGCCCAGCTCGTCGAGCAGCAGCGTGCCGCCGGAAGCAAGTTCAAAGCATCCGGCGCGGCGTTCGACCGCACCCGTGACGGAGCCTTTCTCGTGGCCGAAGATTTCACTTTCAATCAGGGTCTCAGGAATGGCGGCGCAATTGACGGCGACGAAGGGCCGCGGCTTGCGCGGGCTCAG
>JBATYG010000057.1:0-2690 GCA_049673945.1 Occallatibacter sp. | reverse complement strand
CCTCAGCCTTCATCCGCATTTTCTTCGTCAATCTCACTGCAACCGCGCTGCCGGGCGAACACATCAGCCCGCGGATCTACACCATTGTTCCGATCGCGCTCATCTACTTCTATATCTGGTCACGGCTTCAATCGAAGAACGCTTCCGGAGGCCGCTTGCAGCGCATGATCGCAGCTCTGCTCGCCTGCTTCGGCACCGGCTCCATCGTCGCCCTGCTCTACCTCGAGATTCGACCCGAGTGGATCGTCGTCGCCTGGGCCGTCACCGTCGCAGCTCTCCTCGTTTGGGCCTTCTTCTTCAACAGGACGATCCTCCTCTACCAGGCCGAGTTTCTCGCGGCCGGCATCGCGGTGCGCGGTCTCGCGCATAACATCTTCGGCAGCAGCTACTTTACCTCCGGAAACTGGAGCGGCGATCTCTCCGCTCTCTCCGCCACCGCGGCCATCCTCCTGTTGTGCCTTCCCATCGCCTTCAGGCTCAAAACCCGGCTCGACGACGCCGTTCCATCGCGGCTTGTGCGCAGGCTCGCGCTGCACCGTCCTGAGCAGATCCTCTTCTTCGCACCGGTGATCCTTGTTGCCTTCACCACCGCCGTCAAGCTGAGTCCCGGCACAGTCACTCTCGCCTGGGCGGTCGAAGGACTCATAATGATCTTTCTCGGCCTGCTCGCAGGCCAGCGTAGCTATCGCATTGCCGGCCTCGCGCTGCTGCTCTTGTGCGTCGCCAAGATCGTCTTCCGCGATGCATGGCATCTGGGCGAACGCGATCGCTACATCACCTTCATCGTGCTCGGCGGCGCACTCACCCTCGTCTCCACGCTCTATGGCAAGTACCGCGATACCGTGAGACGCTTGCTATGAGGCGCCTCCTCTCGCTCGCGGCGCTGCTGCTCCTCTGTGGCGCAGCCCTTTACTTCGCCCAGCACAGAAAGCGCACAGACGAGGTGAGCCCCAACGCCGTCGTCGATGTCGCTGCAGACTGGCAGCGCGACCTTACGCGCGCTCCCATGCACATCACCCGCATCTCCGACGCAGACGAGATACACATCGGCAATGCCCTCGCCGCTCAATATATCCCAGCGCTGCCCCTGCTTGATCCCGAAAAGCGCGCCACCGAGCGATACGTCGTCCAGGTCGGCAACCGAGTCGCCGCGCACGCCAAACGCCGCCTGCCCTACCGTTTTCATCTCATCGCCGACCGCAACTTCATCAATGCATTTGCCCTTCCCGGCGGCCATGTCTTCGTTGGCCAGGGAATGCTCGACCGCATGACCAGCGAAGACGAGCTCGCCTTCGTTCTGGGTCACGAGATCGAGCACATCGATCACTACCACGCCGCTGAGCGTGTGCAGGTCGAGGTACAGCTGAGGCACCTCGACCTCGGCCTCGTCGGTTCCATCGCGCAGCTTCCCATCTCTCTGTGGCAGGCTGGCTACAGCAAGGATGAAGAGCTGGAAGCAGACCGCGAAGGCCTGCGCCTCGCTGTTGCGGCAGACTACTCAGCCGAGGGCGCGCTCAATCTGTTGAACCGGTGGGCAAAGCTACGCGACCAGTACGTCGTTCACGCCGAAACGCCCGCCGACGAGCTCAGTGACGTGGCCATCCAAGGCCTCAACGGCTACTTCCGAACGCATCCGCTTCCTTCCGAACGGCTCGCCCAGGCGCAGCGCATCATCGCTGAAGATCACCTGCCCATCGATAGGCCGCTGATACCCTTCCGGATCGAATACGAAATCACATCCGACGATCGCTGACGCCTATTTCCAGGTCCTGCCGCCGTCGTTGGTCCGCCATTGCGCGCCGTCCACGGCTTCGATCGTTCCCTCCGTCGCGCTCTCAAACCGGATATGCGCGATCGTATGATTGCCACCGTTCTTCCGCGGCAGGGGCACTTCCTGCCAGGTCTCCCCTTCATCGAGCGATCGAAAAACCTGCGACTCCTCTCCACCCGTCCAGACTGTATCGCCAACGATGGCGAGCACGTGCATCCCCGTTGGACCTGCCGCGAGCGCAGGCTGCCAGGCCCCGTCGCCGAAGGCGCGCTGCGGCTGCCCCTCCTCGTTCAGCCGCCAGTGGGGTCTGACGACCGAAGCAAACCGGGCCTCCGCGGACGGGGTTCGGCTCCCCGCCAGACCCGAAAACGCCGGCGCAACTGCCGGTGCCTGCAGCCCGGCAGCAGATTCGCGCGCCTGCGTCTCCGTCTTCGGTTTTGCCGCAGGCGTCACCACGTTCGCATCGCTCTCTTCTATCTGATCGGCATCCACCGTGATCTGCTCTTTGCGCTCCGCCCGCAGCTTGTCCGCACCGGTTTCGGCAGGAACTTTTTCCCGCGTTCGATCAACCTCGTGGTTGCTTTTCTTCGCAGCAATCTCGGGCGGCGCTGCAGGCGTTTGCGGCTCTTGCCTCGGCGGCGTCTGAACCTGGGATGTCTGAACCTGGGATGTCTGAACCGGGGGCGACTGAACCGGGTGCGTCTGGACCGGCGCCGCCTTTTCGTTTTGCGCCACGGCCGGCGCATACACCGGTTTCCTCTCCGCGCGGTACACCGCCACTCCGCACGCAATCGCAATGCCCGCCGCCACTGCACCCCACGGCATCCACACACGAGGCCGCGCGTGCGCCGGGAACTGCTTCACTTCGGCAGCAGTTTGTGGCGCTTGTTCCGCAGTCAGGGTCAGGACTTCCCGACAC
>JBATYG010000056.1:0-14584 GCA_049673945.1 Occallatibacter sp. | reverse complement strand
GAGAAGCCGTACGGGAAGAGCAGCGGCCGCGCGGCAGCGTCCGGCTCGCCGATCGGCGGCATCCCGGAGACGCAGGAGATGCTGGATTTCTGCGGGAATCACAACATCACGGCAGATGTTGAGGTGATTCCGATTCAGAAGGTGAACGAGGCGTATGAGCGGCTGATGAAGCAGGATGTGAAGTACCGGTTCACGATTGATATGGCTTCGTTGAAGCAGTGATCCGCCGCGAGAGGGACCTGGCCGTGTCCGCACAGGGATTCTCGATGCCGAGACGGGGTTCGGGGACCGATTTGGTCGCACTTTACGGCGGGGATGAGGAGGGCTAGGATGCTCTTGAAAGCGATCAATCTCGGTCCCCATGCTGAGCCAGAGGAGGTAATAGAAGATGGAATCAGTTCAGAACGGACAGTGCGGTTTGTGTACGCATTTTGGTGAAAACCACAAGGCAGACGTACTGATGACGATTCGCACCACGCATCAGGCCGATTTGAAGGTCGTGGATGAGTGCGGCCATCCGAAGTTGGTGAGCTTGCATCTCAAGGTCACTCCGATCAGCGGATGCGATGGATTTGTTGCGGCTAAAGCGGCCTGACAAAAAGCGGATTTGTACGGCATAGCGGCCCGATACTCGGGCCGCTGTTGTTTTTGGGGCGGGTATGGGGCGAAGCGTCCTGCTTTCCCACGTCTCCAACAGCAGGAGACACGGGGCACGGGCATCTCGAGGCGGCCCACCTCTTGCATTTCAATTTATTTAAGTGTAACTTTATGTTTCTTTTCTCAGGCCCCTTCTATTGAGTTCAGCCGCGCTCCTTGATTCAGGCTTTATAGAGACATCTCATGACATGGCCGGCTGTGCAAGTGTGTGTCCGCCCGCTGAGGTGGTTGCGCATTCGAGTCAGCCAGTGCGGGCCGGCTTCCAGGTAGCCGGGAGGAAGGATGACCTATGTACAACATTGAGGCGTTGCCAGGGCCGAACAACAGCGGCTCTCAAGCGTATGGGCTGAACGGCAATGGCGAGGTTGCAGGAATCGCGTTTCCGAGCTACGGCCTTGAGGGTGTCCTCTGGCAGGGCGGCGGGCCGGTGTTCAGCCTGCCGCCAGACAGCGAAAGCATTCTTTACAGCGTGAACGATGCGGGGGATGCTGTTGGGCTTGGCGGTTTTAATAATTCGCCGACTGAGATTCCGATCCTGGTTCGTGGCGGAGTGAGCACGGACCTCTCCAGCGTTTTAGGTGGGGGTGCAATGTGTACGGACATCAACAACGCAGGCGTGCTGTGCGGGTCCAGCATCAATCATCCGAACGCATTCACCTACAACATCTCCACGAAGAAGGTGACGCTGCTTCCGATAACCGCAACCCAAAGCCACAATTACGCGGCAGCGATCAATCTGGCTGGCCACGTGATCGGCGCCGTTGAAAACAACGACGGTACGTCGAATGGATTTTATTATGACGGCGCGATGCACGACCTGGGGCCCGTGGGGTTCGTGGAAGACATTAACGATATAGGGCAGGTCGTGGGATCGATCGGAGCGGGGTCGTACCCGGCAAGCTTCTCACCGGTGATATGGGATGTAACGAAGGATCCGCCGGTGGCGCAACCGATTCCGCTTCCCACTTCAGACGCGTTTATTGGTGCGCACGCGGAGAGTATCAACAACAAGGGAGTGGCGGTGGGCACCAGCTGGACGGCGTCGTCGTATGACGGCGACCAAACTGCCTATGTGTATGCGAACGGTTCAAGCACCGATCTGAACAGGCTGATTTCAGTTCCTGGGTGGCGGCTGCAGTTTGCCACGCACATCAATGACGCGGGATTGATTACCGGATTCGGTACATTCAAGGGTCAGAACACCGCATTTTTGCTGAGCCCTGCCCGACGATTTATTCCGGTGTCGGAGCTTGTGGCGACGATGATATTTGGCGGCGTCAAAGTCGATGGAGGCGGATGGGCCGTAATAGGAGGAGTTCGACATCCCATTGGACCATGGGGCCCGGAGGATTGGAGCCTGCTGGACAGTTCGAAGCGTGACGCCTTGATCGGGATGGCGCTCGACGAACTGGCGAAATACATTGCGGATGTGCAGGTGCAAGAAACCGTACGGAGTGCCATTCTGGAGGGGATCCGCACGAGCGTTGGACAGTTAAGCGCGCGAGGCGGACAAATCGAGGCTGCATACCGCCAGATCGCGGCATGGGCCCTGAAAAATGGGAAGACGGCTCAGGCACTTCGCCGGTTCAGAGCTGCGTAAAGCGGAGCCTGCATCCGAAGGTCACGCGATCGTAATCACCATGCAGGCAAGCCGCTCTCAACGCGCCGCCGGCCAAAGCACGCCCGCCCGGTTCAGCTCAGGATGACACCGCAATTGGTTCGGGTTTGTGCTTTTCCCACCAGTGCTTCGCACAGATGGAGCACGCATGTTCGCGCGAATGGATGCTTGGCGACGCCTGGTCAGGCGACGGCGGCGTTGCGGGCTCCGGTGAAGACGCCGACGAATTCGCGATAGTGGGCGGCGACGGCGGAGACGGCGGCTTCACGGGATAGTTTGCCTGCACGCCAGTCGACGAGAGGCTGCCAGAAATCGGTGCGGCCGACGGCAAAGCCGATGAAGCCTGGAACAGCGGCAGCGGTGCTGAGCCACTCGCGGACTTTGGCTTCGTTTTCTCCGCGGCCAAGGATGATGCAGCCGACGTTGAGGCGGCCGCTGCGGCGCGCACTGCCAACGATGGCTTCGCAGTCTTCACGGCGATCGAGGCCTTCGATCTTCCAAATGTCGGGATCGACGCCGGCATCCTGCAGCTCCTGAATGGCGCGGATCATGAGGCCGGGGCGGATCTGGAGGTCGTAGGCTGCCTTATCGTCGTTGACGGAGGCGAGCTGGGCTTTCTCGGGCGGGACGAGGAGCTCGAACATGAAGAGGCTGCGGTTGGCGTTCTTCAGATAGTCGGAAAGTTTGCGAAGGCGCTCAGACTGGTTCCGATTGAGTTCGCGGTCGCCGCCGGGGTTGTAGCGCACAAGGACCTTGGCGAATGTGGGCTTGAAAGCTTCGATATGGTCGGCGAAGCGGTCCCCGTACTCGAAGTCGAATTCCTCCTGACCGCTTTTTTCGACGGGCAAGGCGAAGAGGAAGCCGCTGGAGGCGGCATCGCGGAGGATGGCGGCGCCGAATTGCTCATCGACAAGGATCGCCGCGTACTGGCGTGGCACGCCGGCGCCGACGGCGGCCTTGAAGCCGTCATAGATAACCTGCTTGGCCTCGGCAATGCGGGCAGTCTGCTCGCTGGTGAGGGCACCATGCCAGCCGAACATGCCGGTTTCGAAGGAGCCGCGATGATCAAATGGAAGCACGTAGAGGGGCTGCGTAAAACCGCGAGGGGGCATGTGGAAACCTCTGGAAGATCGACAGTTCAGAATGCGCAGTCTGAGGGTTCGCAAGAGAGCGTGATCCTCAACCAGCGAGCCAGTAGAGCACCTTTCGGCATACAAATCCTAAGGGGTTAGTTGTCGAATTACGGAGGACAGTTGCCGCTGGGATTGCCGAATGCCGTGTGCCATTACCACAGTATGAGGCGAAAAGACGCTGGAAGCCCAATGGGGTGACCGAGATCAGCGAAATGACCTAAAAGTGTCATACGCACGCGCTTGCTTCAACAGGCAGGATGTTGTTAGAGTTCTCTTGCTCTTCAAAGAAAAATGGTGCAGCGAAAGACCTGCCGCTGGTTCTTTGCTGCTAATGCGCGGAGGGACGGGCGGCAGGGCGCGCACCGAGCTCTTTGAGCGCAGCATTGTATCCAGGCCCGAAGAGCCAGCCAGACACCACACGGCGCTCACTGGAGCGAAATCCGATTTTGAGGAACAGTGACATGTCTGCTAACAGGACAATAATTCTTTCAGAACAAGCATATCGCCGCATCGAGGGATACGCACAGGTCGCTAACGTGTCGGTTGAATCCGCGGCAAGCGATGCCATCGCCGAGTGGATGAACACAACCGGAGAACTGGTGATCGAGGCGTTGCAGAAGAAACGCAAAAGCGAGGCGGCAAAACCAAAATTGACGCTCGTATGGAGCGCGCAAGAGGTTTAGGAGCAGTTCGCGGTTGCAGGATTAACCGCCGGATGTGGAGAGAGGGGCTTTCGCCGTGGCGAGGCCCCTCTTTTCTGTTTTCTGAGAGCTACCAGCTCGCGGGGCCAGGCAGCGTGCGTGTGTGGTGGAAGGTGTATTCGCCGAGGAGAGTTTCAGCGCCATCGCCGATGTTGAGCAGGCGCGCAACCATGGTGCTGGTGGGCGCGCCCTTGGCAAAGGTGATGGACTGCTGCCAGAGGATGCCCGGGTCGTCGGCTGAGAAGGGGATGTCGCGGAGGCGGAACTGCTCATTGCCAGTGGGTGAGGGGCGGGCCGGGTGCGTATGTTTTTGGTCCACGGGAGCTCGCACACGGATTCAAGGTGGTGGGCGATCGGCCTGCGCGGATGTTGCTGCAGTGTACGCCGGGTGGATTTGAGCGATTTGTGGAGAGACTGGGCACACCGCTGGCAGAAACAGTGCGTCCGCCGGATATGGCGAAGCTGCTGGCGACGGCGGCGGACTTCGGGATCGACATACTGGGGCCACTACCCGAGGAGCCAGCGGAGATCGCGAGTTCGAGTGCGGGAAGCGGCGATCTAAAGGGTCTGAACCGGCAATGGATTGAGGCGTTCAACGAGCGGAACTGGAAGACGGAGCGGGCGGTTCGGAGCGAAGATTTTCGCGCGGTGCTATCGGGGATGCCCGAGCCGCTGGGGAATGAGGCGTGGTCGGGGTTCATGCAGGAGTTTACGAAGGCTTTTCCGGACTCAAGAATTCAGATTGAGGATTGCATCGCTGAAGGGGACCGGGTGGTGACACGGTGGGCGCTGACGGGCACTCATCGCGAGGGGTTTCAGGGGGTCCCCGCGAGCGGAAAGGCGGTGCGCGTGAACGGGATCGAGTTCAACCGTGTGGTGGACGGGAAGTTTGTGGAACATGCCTCGCAGTTCGATCTGGCGGGACTGATGCGCCAGATCAGCGGATAGAGATAAAGACGTGCGGGCGACGAACGTTGGGTGATCCTCATGCGGTAACGATGGGCTCGTCGAGGGTGCAAGGTACCTGAAGGACAAAGTGGGCCCCGCGCAAGCCGCCGCTGGTATCGGTGTGGAGAGCAAGGCTGCCGCCGAGGCGCACGGCAATTTCGCGGGCGACCCAGAGGCCGAGGCCATTTCCGACATCTTTCTTGGTAGTGAAGAAGGGCTCAAAGATGCGTTCACTGAGCTCGGACGCGATGCCCGGTCCGTCGTCCTGAATGGAGATTTCCATTACAGGGTTAGCTGAAGAGTGAACGAAATTAGCGGTGATGCAAATGCGGCCTTTGTGGCCGACGGCATCGATGGCGTTGGCGATGAGATTGGCGAGGAGCTGCTTGAGTTCCCCTTGGATGCAGTAGAAGGGCGGGCAATCGGCGGTGATGCATTCTGGCTGAATTTCTTTGGTCTTGATCTTGTTGGTGTAGATGCTGAGAACCGAATCGAGGAGGGGCCGAATCTCGGTGCGGGCGGGGACGCTGGATTCGCGATAGAAGCCGAGAGTCTGACGGGCGATATGGGAGACGCGATCGAGCTCCTGCTCGGCAAGGTCGAGTTTCTCGATGACTGCAGGTGAGGCGCAGGGCAGCATTTTGGCGAGAAAAACAAGATTGATGACGGCCTCAAGCGGGTTGTTGATCTCGTGCGCCACGGTGGCGGAGAGACGTGCCGCGGCAGCAAGTTTCTCGGCCCTGCGCATGAGCTCCTGAGATTTGCGCTCGAGAGCGGCATCGCGAAAGACGAGGACCACGCCGATGATTTTGTTGCGGTCGTCGCGGATGGGCGCAGCACTGTCTTCGATGGGCGTGAGATGGCCGCTCTGGTGACGAAGGACAGTGTGATTGGCAAGGCCAACGACAATCCCGAGGGACATGACGCGCTGAACAGGATTTTCTGCGACGGCGCCTGAGTGCTCGTTGAAGATGGGGAAGACCTCGTGGATATCACGCTGGAGAGCATCTTCAAGGGGAACGCCGGTGAGCGCCGTGGCGATGGGATTAAGGAAGGTGACTTTGCCGGCTTCGTCAGTCGCGATGACGCCATCGCCGATGCTCTGAAGCGTCACGCGGAACCACTCTTCGCGGGCGCGAAGCTGGCGGGTGTAGCGCTCCCGCATGCGGCGCTGTCGCAGGATGAAGTGGGCAACAAAGGCGAGGCCAAGAATGGCGAGGCCAGTGGCGAGATAGATGGAATTGACGGTGCGCTCTATGCTGCGCTCATAGGCAGCGCTTTGAGCGTCTTCGACTTTCTCCTCTTCTTGCTCCATCTGGCCGAGGACGTTGCGAAGAGACTCCATGATTTCGAGGCCGCGGCCGGAGAGGACGAGCTTGCGGGCTTCCTCGTTTTTGCCGGCGCGGTAGAGAGCGATTGTGGCGGCCATCTCCTGAAGTTTCTGGTGGGCAAGCGTGCGGACACGGACAACGCTGCCGATCTGTGCAGGATCATCGGCGGTAAGGTCGGAGAGCTGCCGGAGCTGCTCCTCGATCTGTTGGGTGGCGCGATTGTAGGGTTCGAGGTATCTGGGCTCGCCGGTATAAAGGTAGCCGCGCTGCCCTGTTTCGGCATCTTCGAGCATCGCCAGGGTCTGCTGAATTTCATAGCGAACAAGGCGGGTGTGAACAAGCCAGCGCTGGCGATCAGTTTGTACGGCAAGCTGGCGCCGCGTCACGAGCGTGTTGCCGATCAGCAGAAGAGCCAGAAGCGTAAAAGCCGTTACGACGCCAAAGCGCTGCACCGCAGAGTTCATGTTGTCGGAGTCCCGTAAATCACAAACCTGCCGGGCGCAGAAAGAGTGAGGAAACGCCTGGAGGGCTTAACCGAAGTATACGACGGCATGCCCGCAGGAACGACGGCCAGCCTTGACGAGGCGAAACAAATCGAAAGAGCTATGGCTCGCCCTGTACTGCGTCGACATCGACATGGGAGCCGGTGAAATAGAAGTGGAGAGTCCAGGCGCTTGTCTCTGAGCGACCGTGTGAACGGGGTGGCTGAAACTTCCATTGTTCGGCGGCGCGGCGCGAGATGCGGGCGAAGTAATTGCCTTCACCGGGGGAGACGTAGGCCGCATCGGAGACATCGCCCTGCTTGTTGACCTCGACGCGGATCACAACTCGAACCGGTCCGTGCATGCTTTCGATCGCCGCCTGGGAGATGCCGGGCATGACCTGGTGGGCAACTGCTCCTTCGGAGTTGGCGGGCAGCGCAGGTTCAGCGGGCGCCGGCGTAGGAGGCGAAACCGAAGACGGGAGGGGCTCGTGTGTGGGAGCCGCGGCCGGCGGTTCTGTGGCGGAGGGTAGTGCAGGCTGCGAGGCAGGCGCAGCGGCCGCGGTGGAGGCTGGGGATTGCTGTGTCGCTGACTGCGCGGCGGTCTGAGGCTGATCGAGGCCGGATTGCGACTGATCCGGAGACTCGGCAGACGGAACGGAAGCGGTTTGGGGTGCGGCCGATTGCGTGGCCGCAGGCTGGGCGGGCGGCGGAGGCGCTGGCTCGCTGTGGGTAAGGGCGGCGTACTTCTGCTCGGCTAGCTGCTCAAGCCCGGCGAGATCGATTTTGCCGCTGCGTACCAGGTAGGCGGCGCCGATTCCAAGCAGGACAAGAAAGCCGAGAAGAAACGGCGCAACGCGGAAGCGGCGCGGCTCCTTGTCCGCATATTGAGAGAAAAGCTCCGGTGACTCTGCCGACGTGTCGGATTCCCACTTGCTTTGCCAGGTGGCGGACGGCGTTGGAGGAGGCGCAGGGCGGGAAAGACCGCGACGCGGGGGTTCCGGGCTGAACTGGTTGAAAGATGCCGGTTCAGGCGCGTCATCCTGCCAGCGTGGAGGCGCCGGGGCGGGCGCAGGACTGACGTCGCGGTCGGGCTCGGGAGGAGGCGAGGCTTTCCGCGGGATGCGCGGGGCGTTGAGCGAATCAACGATCTTGAGCTCCTCGGGCGTGAACGCGGAGCCGGCCTCTTCGCGCGGAGGCATGGGGGGAGCGGGCTGCGACGGCTTGGAGAAGAACTCGAGGGGAAGCGAGAGACCGGGAGCGAGGCGGGGGATGATATCGCTAATGGTGCAACGCTGATCGGGATTAAAACGAAGGCACTCCTGCGCGATGGCCGCGAAGGATTTGGGCATCGAGGCGGGTACGGTGAGGCCGCCCTCCGCGGAGAGGTGCGGGAGCTGCCTGGTCAAAGCTTCACAGAGCATCATGCCGATCGACCAGACATCGGCGGCGGGTGTGACTTTGCCCGATGAGAGCTCGGGCGCGTCGTAGGCAGAAGACCTGAAAGTACGCGCGGGGACGCCCGGCACCGCAAGAAAGCCGTCGGCGGAAAGCTTTACGGTTTCGCCGACGCGGGAGGCATTGGATGGCTTGATGTGGCCGTGAACGATGCCCGTGGCGTGGAGATAGGAGAGGGCGTCGAGGATCGGGCCGAAAGTGTCGCGGGTCTCAAGGGGATCGAGCGGACGCTCACGAATGATTGTGGAGAGGACTTCGTCGGCGTTCTCAGTGACGACGTAGACGAGCGGTGCGGCGTCAACGGCGGCGTGGCCGGACTCGAAGACACGAATGAGATGAGGATGAGCGAGGCCTTTGGCGGCCTCCCATTGCGCGAGGCATGCGTCTGCCTGGGCGCCTTCGGCGCGGACGAGCTTGATAAGGGCCCGCTGGCCGCCAAGGCGAAGCGTAAGAAAGACGCAAGCCTCATCGGAGCCTCCCAGCCTTTCAAGGAGGGCGAACTTGCCAACAATCGTTCGTCCTTCCAACTCCTCGAAGATCGAAGCAGTCTTCATCAGTGACTCTGAAACCGATTCTACCCAAGTGACGCGGAGAGCGACCCTCCGTTGCCATCACGAAGATGAACGGTACTGTGACCAAAGTTGCGCTTGGGGAAGCACACAAACACTTACAGAATAGGATGCGCCTTCCAGGGGATTTTGACACGGCCAATGCTGCCAATGTTGTGCAGACCGGGGATAAATTACGGATAACGAAGGATCTGGACGAATTTCAGCACAGTATTTTAGGCCCGTGCTCTGGGCCCAACGAGATCTGGTCCGACGGAATCGCCGAACGAGAAAAATCGGGGAAAGCTTATGCGAAATTCGTCGGGTGCTTGTTGACGAGCGCGGGGACGGCGCGCTGTAAGAGCGCCTACAGCCAGTTTTCCTGTGGTCCCCAGGACTGTGGACCCGGGTTTCGGCATGAGCCAAAGCTCCTTTTTGCGCTTCACCGGGCCAACGGCGGTACCCCTTGCATTCAAAGGGGAAGTATGCCATTATCCCCTTGTATTCCAAGGGGTGTCTATGGAGATGGCGCGGCTGGAGTTCATTCGCGGCACGCTGGACGTGCTGATTCTGAAAGCACTGATGTGGGGGCCGCTCCACGGGTACGCGATCACGGGGTTCATCCGGCGGCAAAGCGAGGATGCGCTGCTGGTGGAGGAGGGGACGCTGTATCCGGCCCTCTGGCGGCTGGAAAGCAAGGGCCTGCTTGACGCCGAATGGGGGCTCTCGGAAAACAATCGTAAGGCGAAGTTCTACAAGTTGACGCGATTGGGACGGAAGCATCTGCAGAGCGAAGTGCGGACGTGGGAGGCTTATGCGATAGCGGTGAGCAAGGTGCTGGCGGCGGTGCAGCCTCAGAGGCCCGGGGAGGCTGCATGAAGCGAATGTGGCGGCGGTATGACCGTTTGCTTGGCGCCGATCCTAAAGCGGACGTGGGCGACGAACTGGGGTTTCACGTGGAGGCGCGGACAGAGGAACTCGTGAGGCAAGGGTGGGCCGAGGACGATGCCCGGCGCGAAGCGCAAAGACGTTTCGGGAATGTGAGCGCGATGCAGACGATTGGAGAACGCATGGGCGAGAAGATGGAACGCAATCGCCGCTTCGCTGAGTATTGGGCGCATTGCCGTCAGGACGTGCGCTTCGGGCTGCGGACGCTGGAGCGCAATCCAGGCTTCGCGCTGGTGACAATTTTAATTCTTGGGCTGGGGATTGGTGCGAATGTAGCGATATTCAGCGTAGTGAATACGCTGATGTTGCGGCCACTGCCGTTTCCTGAATCGGACAGGCTGGTGTGGTTCACGGGGGGCAAGCATCTGCCGCCGCAGGTGCAGGCGACAGCGGGGCTCTCGGGGCGCACGTTTACGGTCGATGCTTTCGAGGAGTACGAGAGAAACAACCGGTCGTTTGCGCAACTGACGTTTTTCCAGACCTTTTACGCTTCGCTGCAGTACAAGCTGACCGGGGCGGGCGAGCCGCGGCAGCTCTCGGTAGTGGAGGTCGCGGAGAATTTCTTTCCCACGCTGGGCGTGACACCTGTGCTGGGGCGCGGGTTCAGCCATGATGAAGCGGTGAAGGGCGGCCGCCCCGCTGCGCTGCTGAGCCATTCTTTCTGGAAGGAGCAATTCGCAGGCGACCCGGGAATAGTGGGCAGGCCAATCACTGTGAATGGCAGCGCGGTGACGGTGGTGGGCGTACTGCCGGAAAGCTTTGATTTCGGCGCGGTGTTTGCGCCGGGTATGAAGGTAGATATGTTTGTCCCGGCTGTGCCGGCGTTCTGGCGCACTTGGGGCAACACGATCGCAATCGTAGGCAGGCTGAAGCCGGCGGTAACCGTCGCGCAGGCGCAGGCGGAGGCCGATCAGCTTTTTCCACGGCTCAAGGTATTGCATCCGGACTGGTATGAGGATTACGCGTCGCAACTGGCGGGGCTGAAGGAGCACGTGGAAGGAAGTCTTCGCCGCTCGCTAGTGGTTCTGTGGAGCGCAGCGGGAATGATCCTGCTGATCGTTTGCGTGAATCTATCGAATCTGCAACTGGGCAGGGCGGCGGCGCGCGGCAAGGAGTTTGCAATGCGGCGCGCTCTGGGCGCAGGACGAGCGCGCCTGATGAGGCAGATGCTGACGGAGAGCATGGTGCTGTCGTTCGCCGGCGGTTTAGCGGGATTGGGCGTGGCGTGGACGATTGTGTTTTATCTCGCACACCAGAAGCTGGTCGCGCTACCTCTGCTCGGGTCGGTCCGGCTGGACGGAGCGGCTTTGGGCTGGACGGTGCTGATTGCGGCTGCGACGGGATTCCTCTTCGGACTGGCGCCCGCGCTTGAAATTGCGCGTGATGAGCTGGTCAATGCGCTGAAGCAGGGCGGCGGCCTCTCGGCAGGGCGGCAACGGGAGCGCTTCAGAGGAGCATTGGTGGTGAGCGAGGTGGCGCTGGCCTGCGTGCTGCTGGTCGGCGCGGGATTGCTGCTGCGAAGTTTCCTGCGGGTGCTGGACGTGGATCTTGGATTTCAGCCGAGCCATGCGGCGGCGCTACAGGTGGACTTTGATGATCAGGCCGGGAATCTGGCCAAACGCGCTGTGGGGCTCCAGGAAATTCTTCGCCGCGTGAGCGCACTGCCGGGAGTCGAAGCCGCGGGCATTACCGACCTGCTGCCGCTGGACCGAAATCGGAGCTGGGGCTTCCTGGCTGTGGGGCGACCGCATTCTAAAGATGACGATCGTGGCGCGCTCGTGTACGTGGTGACGCCGGGGTTTCTGACGGCGGCGGGGATCCATCTGGATGTGGGGCGCGACTTCTCCTGGGACGATACCGCTGAGGGGCAGCATGTGGTGATGATCAACGAGGCTGCTGCGCGGAGGGAATGGCCGGGCGAGGATCCTATCGGCAAGCTTGCCTATGGAATCGAGAAGAATCCGGTGAAGGTGATCGGCGTGGTTGGGGACATACACGAAAGCAGCCCGGAAGCTCCATCGAGCCCGGCAGTTTATGTGCCGATGACGCAGAACCAGGACATTGAGGGGATCACCCTGGTGGTGCGCACGCGGATGGATACGGCGGCGCTGGGGACGAGCGTAGTGAGTACGTTGCGCACGCTGAATCCGAGCCAGCCAGCGAGCGAAATGCGTCCATTGCAATCGCTTGTGGATCATGCGGTTTCGGCGCGGCGGTTTTTCGTTCTGCTGGTGACAATTTTTGCGGGAATGGGCGCTCTGTTGGCGGGGCTGGGATTGTATGGAGTGATTTCGTACTCAGTGACGCAGAAGACGCAGGAGATCGGGGTAAGAATGGCGCTGGGCGCAACAGCCGGGCGTGTGCAGCGGGATGTGCTCTGGCAGACGCTGCGGTTGCTGGCAGCCGGCATTCTAGTGGGCACGGCGGCGGCGTTGGGCATGGCGCGTCTGATTGCATCGCTGCTGTTTGCGACGTCGCCGTCTGACCCGCTCGCGTATGGCTGCATGGTTGCGGGGCTGGTGCTGGTCGGGTTAGCGGCCGGCCTTCTGCCCGCGCGCAAGGCGGCGCGGATTGAACCGATGGTCGCGCTGCGCGCGCAATGAGGAGAGCACTAAAGCCAGTAACCAGTAACTTTGGTCGGGGGTCGGCAGAGCCGAGAAAAAAAGAAGAGAAAATAAGGGGTTCTGTTTTCGGAAGCCGAGGGTATTATGGGGACTCGCGGTCCTGTCCCAAGAGCATACCAAGACAGCTGCCCTGATTAGAAGCAGGCGAACGTGTCCGCAAAGCGTACGGATTATGGAGTCCCGTATATGGCTGGCCGGGGTCTGGAACAAGACAAGGAACAAGTAGATCAATCGGTTGAAGCAGTTGATCGCCAACCGCGTGGCTCTGAGCCGCATGCGGGCGAGGATCCGTTTCGCACAGTCTTTGAGGCAATCGATCAGGGCATGGCGATTGCCGAAGTGATTCTGAATGATGCGGGCGAGAGCGTCGACTACAGGATTCTCGCGGCGAATGAGGCGTTCGCCGGTCTGATCGGACGACCGCGTTCGGAATTGCTGAGCGGGAAGACGGCCCGCGAACTGATTCCGACGCTTGAGGACTTCTGGCCGCAAACGATGGGCGGGGTTGCGGCGACAGGGGAACCGGTGCGGTTCGAGAAGTACTCGGCTTCTGTCGACCGGTTCTTCGAGGTGGAAATGTTCCGGGTCGGCGACCCGTCGCGGCATCAGATCGCCTCCATTTACAGAGACATCACGGCGCGGCGGCAGGCGGAACGCACGCTGGAGTTTGGGCAGCGGATGAAGGCCTATCTGTTGAAGCTGAGCCTCCGGCTTCGGCCGATCGAGTGCCCGGCTGACATCATGTCGGCTGCGGCAGAATCGGTGGCGCGCGAACTGGGTGTGGCCGCGGCCGGTTACATCGAGATGGCAGAAGACGGCGAGACCGCGCTGACCGGAGGGCAGTTTGGGGATGGACGGCTGCCTGCGCTGGTGGGACCGTGCAAGCTTTCGGAGTTTGGCGAAGGTATAGGCGCGGTCTTAAAAGCCGGCCAGGACCTGTTTGTTCCGGACATACTTGCCTATTCGCGGGGCCCGGAGGGCGGTTCGGAGAAGACGCGGGATTTCAAGCTGCGCGCAGCGGCCGCGGTTCCGCTCATCAAGAATGGCCGGCTGGTCGCGTTTTTCTATGCAACGCACCACGAGCCGAGGCCGTGGGAGAGCTGGGAACAGGATATTTTCCGGCAGACGGCGGAGTGGACGTGGGCGGCGGCAGAGCGGGCGCGCGCGGAGACGGCGCTTCGCGACAGCCTGGAGAAGTATCGGACACTCTTCGACTCAATCGACCAGGCCTACTCGGTCATCGAGATGATCTATGAGGACGGCGCTCCGAAGGATTTTCGTGTCATTGAAGGGAACCGTGTCTTCCAGAAACAGACGGGGCTGACGGATTATCAGGGGAAGACAGCGCTCGGTCTCGTTTCGAAGGTTGAGGACCACTGGCTAAGGGCCTATGCGCAGGTGGCGGAAACCGGCGAACCAGTCCGTTTCGAGAATTACTCCGAAGGTATGGGCCGCTGGTTCAATGTCTTCGCCTCGCGCGTCGGCGGCAAAGACAGTCGGCGGGTGAGCGTGGTCTTCGATGACATAACGGAACGGAAAGAGGCGGAGGCGCAAAGGCGGATCGAGGAGGAAAGAAACGCGTACAGGTGGAAGCTGACCGACGCGCTGCGTCCCCTCGAGGACCCGGTGGAGATTCAGAAGACGGCGCTCCGGGTGCTTGGCGAGAAACTGGGAGCCCACCGGGCTTTTTACGGACACACCGACGCCGCGCAGCAAGAGTTTCTGATCGAGAACTATTACGCACCAGGGCAGCGGGAAACCGCGCGGAGGCGCTGCTTGGCGCGTGATTACGCCTGGACGGGGATGGCGCTGCGGGGTGGGCGGCCACTGGTGATCAATGATCTTCACGAGATGCCGCTGATTCCAGAGGCAGAGCGCGCACGCCTCGAACAGCGCCGGGTCCGCGCGCTCATAGCGATTCCCCTGATCAAGGAGGGGAAGGTAGTGGCGGCGCTTTCCGTAGTGGAGCCACTGCCACGGGCGTGGACACCGCTCGAAGTGGAACTTGCATGGCATACGGGCGAACGTGCGTGGGCCGCGCTGGAGCGCGCGAGAGCGGAAGCGGCATTGCGGGCGAGCGAGGAGAAGTATCGGACGCTGTTTGACTCGATCGACAACCCGATCGCGGTATTGGAAG
>JBATYG010000055.1:0-3488 GCA_049673945.1 Occallatibacter sp. | reverse complement strand
GCGGCATATTTCGCAAATACGACTGAAGTCCCAGAAACGCCCGACGCCGAAATCACGGGGTTCAAGAACGACACCACAGATTTGCATCTTCAGTAGCAGGCAAATCTGATCCCTGACCCCTGATCCCTACCCCTGCCTCGCGTGATATACCTTTCCGGGTGGACCACTTACGCCGCATCGGTCAACTCCGCCGCCGTATAACCCGTGCCGGACTGCATGGGCTTCTCGTTACGCATCTGCCCGACGTTCGCTATCTCTGCGGCTTCACCGGCTCGAGCGCCGCGCTTGCCGTGACCCGCCGCGCCGCGCGCCTCTTCACCGATGGCCGTTACACCGCTCAGGCAGCCGCTGAAGTGAACGGCGCCAGGGTGCAGATCGTTTCAAATTCGCCCGCAACGAACGCCGTGCAGTGGTTGGCATCGCAGCCCGGCATCGCCTTCGTCGGTTTCGACCCCGCGTGGACCACGGTTGCCGAGCTGGCGCGTCTGCGCGCCGCGCTGCCACCGCGCCTGCGCCGCAGTTTTCTCGCCGCTCTCGCTGCGCCTCTCGTCGAGCCTCTCAGGCAGATCAAGGACGAAGACGAACTCGCGATCATGACAGAAGCGGCTCTCACCGGCTGCCGTCTCTTTGACCACATCCTTGGCGTGCTGCGCCCCGGCATGGCGGAATACGAAGTGGCGGCCGAGCTCGAGTACCAGGCGCGCCGGCTCGGCGCCGAGGGCATGTCGTTTGAAACCATCGTGGCCTCTGGCACCCGTTCCGCGCTGCCGCATGGCAGGGCATCGCGGGCGCCGCTGCCCCGGCGCGGCTTTCTCACCCTCGATTTCGGTATAATCCACAAGGGCTACTGCTCTGATATGACACGCACCGTGCATTTTGGAAAGCCCAACGCAAAAGAGCGAGACGCCTACGCCACGGTGCTTGAAGCACAGCAAAACGCCGTCGCCAGGGTAAGCGCGGGAACAAGCTGCGCAGAGGTGGACGAAGCCGCCCGCGGCATACTGCGCAAGGCAGGTCTGGCCGAGGCTTTTTCTCACTCCACGGGCCACGGTGTTGGCCTGGAGATTCACGAAGCACCACGCATCGGCGCCGGCCAGGCCACGCGGCTTGCGTCCGGCATGGTTGTCACGATCGAACCCGGGGTTTATCTCCCGGGGCAGTTTGGGATTCGCATCGAAGATATGGTCGCCGTGACCCGAAGTGGCGGGCAGGTTCTTACCCCCGCGCCCAAGGCGCTGATCGAGCTTTAACCCCGCCGCAGAGCGGGAGAGACAAAGGGACGAATGAAACCACAAGACATGCAGGATCTGAAAGAGCTGATTGAGTTTTTGAGGCAGTACCAGGTCGCCGAATTCGATCTGGATCGCGGCGATGTAAAGATCAGGCTCAAATTCGAGCAGCCCGCGGGGGCGCAGGCCGATCTCTCCGGACTGGCGCGCCTGATGGCTTCGGCCCCGCCCTCTGCCGCCACGGTTCCGCATGCCCATGTCACATCGCATCCTGCTCCGGCAGCGCCGGCCGCGGCGCCCGCTCCCGCTGAAGCGGAACTGCACCAGGTCAAATCGCCGATCGTGGGCACCTTTTATGGATCGCCTTCTCCTGGGTCGTCGGCTTTTGTCGCGCCCGGTGACCGGGTTCAAAAGGGCCAGGTGATCTGCATTGTTGAAGCCATGAAGCTGATGAACGAGATCGAAGCCGATGTGTCCGGCGAGATCGTCAAGTGCCTCGTCTCCAATGGGCAGCCCATCGAGTTCGGGCAGCCACTCTTTTCCATCCGCCAGGATTAAACGGGCGAGGATTAAACGGGCCGGAATTAAACAGGCCAGGACTAAACAGGGCAGCGGAGTCAGCCGTGAATGCAGAGAAGCTGGCGGTTCGGGCAGTTCTAAGTGCTGAGAGGGCCGTCTCAACTCCGCCAACACCGCCGGCCACGCTAACCGCGCTGTATTTCAAAAGGGCTATCAATGTTTCGTAAGGTTTTGGTTGCCAACCGTGGCGAAATTGCGCTGCGCGTCCTCAATGCCTGCCGCGAGCTCGGCGTTCGCACCGTCGCTGTTTACAGCGAAGCCGACCGGAACTCGCTGCACGTGCGCTTTGCCGATGAAGCGATCTGCATTGGCCCGCCGCGTCCGGCTGACAGCTATCTCAACGTGCCGGCCGTCATCTCCGCTGCTGAAATCGCCAACGTCGACGCCATTCACCCCGGCTACGGCCTGCTCAGCGAGAACGCCAACTTCGCCGAAGTCTGCCGCGCTTCCAATATCAAGTTCATTGGGCCCCCGCCCGAGGTCACCCGCCTCATGGGTGAAAAGGAAAAGGCCCGCCAGTCGATGAAGAAGGCCAAGGTGCCGATTCTGCCCGGCTCCGACGGCATCATCGCTTCGGTTGAAGAAGCGCAGGAGTGGGCCAGCAAGGTGGGCTTTCCCGTTATCCTCAAGGCCAAGGCCGGCGGCGGCGGCCGCGGCATGCGCATCGTGCGCAACGCCGACGAGCTGCCCAATCTCTTCCATGCCGCCTATACCGAAGCTGCCAACGCTTTCGGTAACGGCGAGCTCTACATGGAGAAGTTCATCGAGCGGCCGCGCCACATCGAGTTCCAGATGCTCGCTGACGAGCACGGCAACGTGGTCTCGCTCTTCGAGCGCGAGTGCTCCATCCAGCGCCGCCACCAGAAGCTCATTGAAGAAGCGCCCTCCTTACAGGTCACGCCCAAATTGCGCGATGAACTGGGCAAGACGCTCTGCCGGTGCCTCAAAGACATTGGCTACCAGAATGCGGGCACCGTCGAGTTCCTCATGGACGAAGACCGCTCCATTCACTTCATCGAGATGAACACGCGCATCCAGGTTGAGCACCCGGTCACCGAATTCATCACCGGCATCGACCTCGTCAAGGCGCAGTTGCGCATCGCGTCGGGTGAGAAGCTGGATGCCATTCTTCCCCCGAAGCTCGAGATTCGCGGCCACGCCATCGAGTGCCGCATCAATGCCGAGCATCCGCAGAAGTTCACGCCCTCGGCCGGCAAGATCACGGCCTTCAACGTGCCCGGCGGCAACGGCATTCGCGTCGACACCGCGCAGTACGCCGAAGGCGTGGTGCCGCCGTACTACGACTCGCTCATCGCCAAGCTCATCGCCTACGGCCACGACCGCGACGAAGCCATTGCCCGCGCCGAGCGCGCGCTCAGCCAGTTCATCGTGCAGGGCATCGACACATCGGTTTCACTGCATCAGGCAATCTTCCAGGATCCCGACTTCCGCACCGGCAACTTCGACACCAAGTTCATGGAGCGCTTTCTGGCGAAGACGGCAGAGTAACCCGACCGTCAATCTGGCTGGTGGCGCACTCATTATCTTTATCTTCTCGCGGTGAAAGAATGATGCGTTGTGTGCCCCATTCATCGCAGCTTTATCGCGATGAGTGGGCAGCGCCGACGCGCCGTCGACTCTGGCTCAATTTCGCCCGAAAAACAAAGCCCGGAGTTCGGA
>JBATYG010000054.1:0-8647 GCA_049673945.1 Occallatibacter sp. | reverse complement strand
CAGCAAGTCTGCGCAGTTGCGCTTGAAAATAATCGCCCACTTCCGTCGCATGGGCCAGCAGTCCTTCCTTCTCAATCGCGTCAATCACCGCGATCGCCACAACGCACGCCAGCGGACCGCCGCCGAACGTTGTCCCATGCATGCCGGCATGAATTGCCCGGGCCGCTTCCTCGGTGCACAGCACCGCACCCAGAGGAATACCGCCCGCCAGCGGCTTCGCCAGCGTCGTCACATCCGGCTGAATGCCGTAGTGCTGATAAGCGCACCATTTGCCCGTGCGGCCCATCCCCGTGCGCTCCGTCAGGCGCAGGGCCAGGTCAGCCTGCCCCTCGTGATAGAAGAGATTCGACGTGTGTATCAGCGCGCGGCTCTGGCGGGCAATTGCTTCTTCAATCGCCGCATGTCCGTATCCCAGCGCATTCACGCCAATCCCGCTCAGCAGGTCCAGGTAGCGCTCGCCCTTCTCGTCGACAAGGTGCACTCCCTCTCCGCCGACAAAGAGAATCGGATTCCGGTCGTAGGTTGGCAGCAGCAGCTTGCCTTCGGCCGCGCGTATCTCATCCAGTTTCGTCAATTCATCCTCTCCTCAGGCCACCATTACTTCGGTGCCCTGCGCCACGCGCGAGCTGCACAGGTCAGGCAGCGTCGCCGCAGCCTCTGCCGGCAGAATCCGCACGCGCTTTACGCCATTCAATAGAGCTTCGCGGCATGCGCTCAACTTCGGCAACATACCGCCGGTAATGATCGCGTTCTTCGCCATCTCGGCTATCTGGTCGATTGAGAGCCATCGCAGCACTTCGCCATCCGACCCCTTCACTCCCGGCACATCGGTCAGAAACACCAGTGCGTCAGCACGGCACGCTGCCGCACACGCTGCCGCCATCTCATCGGCGTTTACGTTGTAGTACTCGCCATCGAAGCCCAGCGCCATCGACGAAATTACCGGCACTCCGTTCAACTGCCAGATTGCGTCAATCCATCGCGGATCGCTCGCCGCAATTTCACCCACGAAACCAAGGTCGGGCGCGGTGCGCTTTTTGCGCGCGCGGAAGATCAATCCATCGCCACCCGACATGCCCACTGCCGGCTGGCCCAGCGCGCCCAGCGCCGCCACCAGCTTCTTGTTCACCTTGCCCGCCAGCACCATCAGCGCCACGTCCCGCGTCTCGGCATCGGTGACGCGAAGGCCCCCGATGAACTCGCTCTTCTTGCCGAGCGCTTCCAGGGTGCGCGTCAGTTGCACGCCACCGCCATGCACCACCGCCACCTGGTTGCCATCTCGCACTAAATCCGCTATCGCGCGCACACAGCCTTGCAAAAGCGAAGGATTTTCCAGTCCCGCCCCGCCCAGCTTCACCACGTACTTCATTGCAGGCCCTCCGCTTCGTTCCAGCCCATCATCACGTTCAGGTTCTGCACCGCCTGGCCCGATGCCCCCTTCAGCAGGTTGTCGAGGCAGCTTACAATCACCGCCTGCCGCCCATCGGCCGAAACCTGAAGGCCGATATCGGCGAAATTCGTGCGTACCGAGTGCTGAATCTGCGGCAGTCCATGCTCATAAAGCCGCACCATCGGGCTTCCGGCAAAAAACCTGTGGTAGATCGCCAGCACGCCTTCATGCGTCTGCGGCTCGCTAAAGCGCACATAAATCGTCGACAGAATCCCGCGCGGAATCGGCAGCAGGTGAGGCGTAAAGATAATCTCGCTCTCATGAATGCCGATCTGCTCCAGCAACTCGCCCGTATGGCGATGCGAAAACACGCCGTATGCCGAGAGATTGTCCGCGGCATACATATAGTGAGTCTTCGCCGTTGGCGCCTTGCCCGCGCCGCTCACGCCGCTCTTCGCATCGGCCACGATGCCGCGCTCGAGATTGACCACCCCTGCGGAAACCAGCGGGCGCAGAGCCAGAATCACTGACGTCGCATAGCATCCGGGATTTGCCACCAGCTCCGCATCCGCAATCTCTTTCCGATACAGTTCCGGCATCCCGTAAATTGCCCTCTGCTGTATCTTCGCTGCAGCCTCAGTGCCCTCATCTTCAAACGAATACACGGCGCGATTCTTTTCGTCGGCGAGCCGCCACGCTCCGCTCAGATCCACCACGCGCATTCCATGCGCAAGCGCCTCAGGCGCCCATGTCCGCGACTGCGCATGCGGCGTCGCCAGAAACACAACCTCCACGCCGCGCTCTTTCAGCAGTTCCCACGTAAACGGCTCAACTTTCAACGAGCCCGCGCCGTTGTTATCCGCAAGCTGCGGATGAATCTCCACCAGTGGCGTTCCGCCGCGCGCTGCTTCCTGCGCATCCACGCGCCCCGCGAATACCGGCGGCGCGCCCTTTAACCGCGGATGGTGAAGCAGCAACCGCGCCAGCTCAGCGCCCGCGTATCCCGTGACCCCGACAACTGCTGTCTGCACTCTTTCTTTCATGACTCCAGAATCACCCTCAGCCGCGACTCCACCTCGCTGGCTCTCTTCGCATCGGCGCAAATCACCAGCACCGTGTCATCGCCGGCCAGCGTGCCAAGCACCTCAGGCCACTCTTCGTAATCAAGCGCCGCAGCCACCGGCTGCGCCCCGCCCATCACCGTCCTGATCACAACCTGGTTCATTGCCTGTCGCACGCGGAGCACAAAGCTCTCCAGCGTCTCGGCAACCGACGGCGGGGAATCATCGTCTTCCGCCGTGGTCACGCCGCCGTGCCCGTTCTGCGAGGGCAGGGAATAGCCGCCCGGGCCTTTCACCAGGCGCAGCTCGTGGATATCGCGCGAAAGCGTCGCCTGCGTCACTTCGATGCCGCGGCGGCGCAGCTTGCGCCGCAGCTCGTCCTGGCTCGCCACCAGGGACTCGGCAACAAGATCCCGTATCGCGTTATGTCGTTGACCCTTCATCCGTCATCTATGTCCAGACAAATCGAAAGCGCGGCTCAAGGTGGCCGCGATTGTATAAATATACAACTGGATGCATAAGTATGCAAGGCCGCTAAGCGGTTTTTTGTGTCTTTTCAGCCCTCGCACGCCTCGAGCACCGCGGCGCGGTCGGCGCGAGACGGCAAATCGAGTGATGGTGTGGGCGTTACTGTCGTGGTTCCCCGCTCCTGGTTTCTTACCGAAGCCGGGTTCGCACTCCCCGCGCGCAAGCCGTCTGGCATAGGGGTGCTTTTCCTGGCGGACTTCTACGCCGATTAGCGGGTCGGGATCGAGCCCGCCGTTGCAGTTGCTGCCTTCTTCAGCCGCTTCACTTCGTACATCGCCGCGTCGGCGCGCGTCAGCATGCTCTTCAGCGTCTCTGGCGGGTTGCCGTTATTCACGGCAAAACCGATGCTCAGGCTGAGCTTGAACCTGCGTCCGTCCGCGGCATTGATGTCCTCGACTGCCTGCTGCAAACGCTCAATCGACCAGAGGATCGTCTCCTTGTCGAATTGTCCTGCCACCACCAACTCATCCCCGCCAATGCGTCCAATTACGTCGGTCTCGCGAAACGTCGTGCTCAGCACCTGCCCGGCCTCCGCAATCATCTCTGACCCCGCATCATGACCGAGCCTGTCGTTAATCTGCTTCAGCCCGTCCAGGTCCACAAACAGCACGCAGAAAGACTGCCGGGCGCGCCGTGCCAGGCGAAGAGCCTGCTCTGCCAGCAAATTAAAGCCACGCACGTTGTAGAGTCCCGTCAGCTCATCGCGCAGGCCCAGGGCCTGGATCTCGCCCTGCATGCGATTGATGCGCGAGGCCAGCAGGATGAGGCCGCCAAAGGCGACGATCGTCGTGATCGACGGCATCACCGCGGTTGCGTAGTATTGGGGAACGAACGGGGCGTTCAGCAGGTGTGCCCTTCCAATCTCGCGCAGAAAGGGAACAATCAGCACCACAGGCGTCAGCCAACGCGCTATCTTGCTCCCCATCCCGTAGGCGAGAAATAACGAGAAGATGCCCGACTCAGATCGTCTGAAAAGCGCGACGAGTGTAAGCAGCGTCAGGCACACGGTCGTCGGCGTTGACGTAAGCCCGTGCGTCGACGAGCCGGGAACCTGCAGCAGGCCGAGAAAAAAATCGCATAGCAGTGTCAGCACCAGCAGGCAAAGGCCGCTCGTCAGGCCATCGACCACGCGGCTCGACACCTTCCCTCGCGCTCTGATCAGGATCATTACCGCACTGAGCAGCACGTAGGCGACCCCCGCCAAGATCGGAATTCTCGGCCACGGTGTGAACGTGCCACCCACCTTCATCAACCGGTCAATCTTCGACGCCACATGAAAGGAAGGCTCGAGGAAATACGTTGCCGCCACCAGCCCGGCGAGCGCGGCAAAGAGCCTGCTGAGCGCTCGCGCCCAACGCGACTTTTCGCTCTCTGACAGAAAAAGGCTTATCGCGCTGAACAATGCCGCCAGCGCCGAGGGCGCCCGCATGCGCGTCAGGCCTTCGGGAACCAGGTGTCCCGCCGGCGCAAAAAAGCTCGCCAGCACAGAGATCACCGCAAGTTGAATCACGATCAGCAGGCAGAATTGCTGGGCAAAAAACAGCAGGTGCAGCAGCTCCGGGTTGCGTTCATTCGGCGATAAGGTAGCTGTTCGGTAAGGCATCGAAAATTCCGGCGCTCATTATCTGTCGGGTCGATCTTTTATAGCAATCGGCAATCCTTGCAGGGTATTCCACTTTTGTTCACTTTATGTCCGAGATTCGGTCATCCGCTCCCACTGAAGGGGTAGGGTTCTTACCACCTTCGGCACGCCGCCGCCGCGCGCTGATACACTCTCGATTGGCCGCGGTTCAGGCACGTTCGAGATGACAGACTCCAATACGCTCACCACTATCAATGACCTTTTCCTTCGTGTCAGCGTCGCCGGCAATTCGCGTGCCATTCTATGGCAGGACGAGTTCGGCAACTGGCAGCCTATTTCATCCGCTCAGATCTACCAGCGCGTTCGCCGCCTCGCCAAGTCCTTCCTCGAATGGGGCGAAGCCAAAGGCTCGCGCATCGCGCTCATCAGCGAAAACCGCTGGGAGTGGGGCATCAGCGACTTCGCCATCCTTGCCATCGGCGCCGCCAACGTGCCCATCTATCCCACCCTCCCCGGCGAGCAGATTGCCGTTCTGCTTGAGGATGCGGGCTGCCGCACCGCCATCGTTTCCACGCGCGAGCAATTCGAGAAGCTCAACGCCGTTCGCAGCCAGACGCAGCTCGAACGTATCCTGATCATGGACTCCTCGGCGCCGCCCAAGGGCTCCATCCCATTCAATGAGATTCTCGCCGGCGCCGATGCCGCCGGATCGCAGCGGGATGCCGCCCTCGACACGCTGGCCCGCTCCGTCGAGCCTTCTGACCTTGCCACGCTTATCTACACATCGGGCACCACCGCCGAGCCCAAGGGCGTCATGCTCACCCACGGCAACATCGCCTCCAACCAGAACTTCGCCGTCAACGACTTTTCCTTCGATCACACGGATACCTGCATCTCATTTCTGCCTCTATCGCACATCACCGCCCGCGCACTCGACTACATCATGTACAAAAGCGGCGCGCAGGTGGCCTACTGCTCGCAGTTCGACAAGCTGCCGCAGGCCATGAAGCAGATACGGCCCACCGTCTTCGTCGGCGTGCCACGCGTCTACGAAAAGATTCGCCAGGAAGTCGAACGCCGCGCCGCGCTTTCGCCCGTGCGCAGCCGAATCCTTTCCTGGGCCATCCGCGTCGGAGACCGCAACGCCGATACCGTCTACGCGGGCCGCAGGCCGACGTCCGCAACGTGGAAATTCGCCTCGAAGCTCATCTACGCCAAGATCTGCGAGGCCTTCGGCGGACGCGTGAGTGTCTTCATTTCGGGCGGCGCGCCCCTCGGCATCGATACGGCGAAATGGTTCGCCGCCGCCGGCATACCCGTCTGGGAAGGCTATGGCTTGACTGAGTCCTCTCCGGTCATCTCCCTCAATTCCCCCGTCTCGCAGCGCATGGGCTCCGTCGGCCGTCCGCTGTCCAACGTAGAGATCAAATTCGCCGAAGACGGCGAGCTGCTCACGCGCGGCCCCTCGATTTTCTCCGGCTATTGGAAGAAGCCCGCAGCCAACGCCGAGTGCTTCGACCCCGAAGGCTGGTTCAAAACCGGCGACATCGCCCGCCTCGACGCCGACGGCTTCCTCTACATCACCGATCGCAAAAAGGAACTGCTCAAGACCTCCGGTGGCAAGCTTGTTGCGCCCCAGCCCATCGAGAACAAGCTCAAGAACAGCCGCCTCGTCGCGCAGGCCGCCCTCATTGGCGACAAGCACAAGTTCATCTCCGCGCTCATCTCGCCCAACTTTGCCGCGCTCGAAGAGTGGGCCCGGCAGCAGGGGATTGATGCAGCAGACCGCCGGCAGCTCATCGCCAGCGAGCGCGTAATCGCTCTCTATGGCGACATCGTCCGCGAAGCCAACGGCGGCCTCGCCAACTTCGAGACCATCAAGCGATTCCGCATCGTGCCCGACGAGTGGTCGCAGGATTCCGGCGAGCTCACCCCGTCGATGAAGCTCAAACGCCGCGTCATTACGGCGAAGTATGCGAGCGTGGTCGACGCACTCTACGCGGACGAAGCAACCGCACGCGCTGAATAGGCAGAGCGGGCGCCGGAACTTCCCGCCGGAAGAGATAGCGCTTGCTCCACATCCTCTGCAACCCGCGGAAAAACGGTGCGCCCCATGCGCCCACCGACAGAATGCTGCCGAAGAGAATCACCGCGTCGATGCTCAGTCGTCCCGCTCTTGACCAGTAGGCATCCGGCTGCAGATTCAGCCACAGCGCGAACTCGTCCAGCGTCAGAGCAGCGCCCACGCCATAGCTCACTGACATCAGCCGGCTCAGAAAGATCGAGATCGGCGAATGCGACCGCCCCAGGTCAAGCAGCCATCCATAGCCCACTGCCAGCAGAATCAGAATGCCCCACACCAGGTGGTGGATATGCCTTCCTCCCACCATCACCCAGTCGAATGGCCCGTGATTATGGATCACCAGGTAAACAAGCAGCCGCACGCCGAGGAAGGTGATGAAAAATGACACCGACGCAAGGAAGATGCGCCGCCTTGGCCGATCTGGAATCGTCGACCGGATCAGGAATCCCAGCCGGGTAAGCTGCAACAGCACCAGCAGCACCACCACAACCATGCTGGCGAAGAACAGTAATAGCAGTGCTCCCGTTCCGGGCATACCCCATTCAATCATCCGCGACGCACTTTGCGGAAAATGGTTTTTTTAGGCGGCATCGCGTGCATGCACGATTCCGCTTTACAGGCGCGGAGTACACTGGTAGAGGCGTCAAGACAGGCTGGTTCAACGTCTTCGTCTGCAATTCAGGGAGAAAGCTCCTCCCGGGGCGGGCTCTCGAGGCCGCGCCAATTCCATCAGGAGATTTTGCAATGCGAGTTGCTTTGTTGACCGGGGGCGGTGACTGCCCCGGCTTGAATGCGGTGATCTTCGCCGCCGTGAAGAAAGGCATCCAGACCTACGGCGACGAGTTCTTCGGGTTTCTCAACGGCTGGCGTGGCGTACTCGACAACAACTGGATCCCGCTCACCCTTGAGAACACCGACGGCATCCAGCTCAAAGGCGGCACCATCCTTCACTCTTCCCGCACCAACGTCAAAAAAATCCCCGGCGGCATCGAAAAGGTGCAGGAAGTTCTGAAGATCAACCAGATCGACGCGCTTATCGCTCTCGGTGGCGATGACACGCAATCGGTCACGCTCTTCCTTAGCGAGAACGGCGTTCCCAGCGTGGGCGTTCCCAAGACCATTGACAACGATATCAACGGCACCGACGCCACTTTTGGCTATGACACCGCCGTCTCCATCGCCACCGAAGCCGTCGATCGCATTCACACCACCGCGGACTCCCACAACCGCGTCATCGTTGTCGAAGTCATGGGCCGCGACGCCGGCTGGATCGCCTACGCCTCCGGCATCGCCGGCGGGGCACACGTCATCCTCGTTCCTGAGCAGGAAATCGACATCGATCACGTCTGCAAGCTGCTCAAGTACAACTACGACCACGGCAAGCACTATGGCGTCGTCGTGGTCGCCGAGGGCTGCCACCTGCCTGATGTTGGCCAGGTCACCGGCTCTGTCGAGGTAGACTCCTTCGGCCACGTGCGCCTCTCCGGTATTGGCGAAGCGCTCGCCGACCTGATCGAGAAGAAAACCGGCTTCGAAACCCGCTCCGTCAATCTCGGCCACACTCAGCGCGGCGGCGTTCCCACCGCTTATGACCGCCTGCTCGGCCAGCGCTATGGCCTTCACGCCATCGATATGGTCCACCAGGCCAAGTGGGGCCGCATCGCGGTATTGCACGGCATCGAGATCACAGACATCACAATCAAGGAGGCAATCTCCACCAACCGCCGCCTCGACGAGCGTTTCTTCAGCGTGATTCGCGATCTCGAGGCCAAGGTTTAGCCTGCACTTCAATGCAACACCCAAGGGCCGTCCGGATCAGGATGGCCCTTTTCCGTCAGCCGAGCCAATGCTCTATCGCCTCTACCAGCCCGAAGACTTTGCCGCGCTCTACGCCATCGAAGCCGCGAGCTTCCAGCCGCCGCTCCGCTTCACGCGCCGTTATCTGCGCAGCCTCATCGAGGCCGAAGACGCTGCAACCTGGATCGCCGAAGTTGACGCGCAGC
>JBATYG010000053.1:0-21915 GCA_049673945.1 Occallatibacter sp. | reverse complement strand
TTCCTGTACCGGCTATCACTCGCCCGAGGGCTTCGCGACGAGCATCGAATCGATGACTTTCGATGCAACCTCGCTCGCCGGCACGCTGTAGGTACCCGCGGCCATAGCCGCCTGCACCGCGACGACCTTTTCCATGCGGACGTCGGCTTCGCCCGTGCCCCGAAGAGCCTCAGTCCCGGCGCTGCTCACTGTCGCCTGATCCTGGGCAAGATCGCCGGCACCCGGCGAAGAGCTGCGCTGCGTCTGCCTGGACTGCGGCGTAGTACTTGCCGAGACCCCCAGCAGCGCTTTCAAACCGTCAAGACCGTTGCGCATTTCCATGTGCTTCTCTCCTCCCCTGGTTTATCGGCGGGGACGAGCAGAGCTTTAGCGGCGCGGTGTTTCGCCGGAGGTACGGCCTTCGCTCCGATGCGCAAGATTCTGCACAATGTGGCTGGCGATGCCCAGGCCGCCTTGGTCGCTGATGGCGCGGCCAAGAGCCTCCGAGGCGAACTCGCCGAGAGCTCCGGCGCTGCCAGGGCCGGCGTCCTCGTCTCCCGTGAGCCCATCGTTCTCCGTCAAGGGCTTGAGCAGTTCCTTCATCATCTGCGCCTCGAACTCATGCGCGGCATTGATCAGGCGGGGAGACGGCGCTGCAGTCGCTCCTTTGGCCTCGGTGAGCTTTGCGGCTCCCTGAATAGCTCCGGATCCAATCGACACCATCACAGCACCTCCACTTCGGCTTCAAGAGCGCCAGCCTCTTTCATCGCCTGCAGAATTGAGATCACATCGCGCGCGTTGGCGCCGATCCGCTGCAGCTCCTGCACCAGGTCTTCGACCGTAGCGCCTTCTTTCAGGTCAATGCGGTTCACCGGCTTGTCCTGCGCCTGCACACTGGTCTGTTGCACGATCTGGGTGCTTCCGCCGGAAAAGGGGTTGGGCTGCGAAACCTCGACCTGCGCCATCACATTGATCGAGAGGCCCCCATGCAGGATCGAAACCGGCTGCAGGCGCACCATGCCCCCGATCACGACTGTCCCGGTGCGCTCATTCACTACCACGCGCGCCCGCGGATACACCTCCACTTCGACCGACTCCACCTTGTCGAGCAGCGCCGGAAGGTCTTCGCCGGATTGGGTCGCGATCCGAATGCTACGGCTGTCGATGGCGCGGGCCCGGTTCCCGCCGAGCGCTCCGTTGATTGCCGCCGCCATGCGCTCCGCGGTATGAAAATCGGCGTCGTTGAGCAGAATCGTGACCGTATGCATGTCCTTGAGGTCGAAGGAGACGGCGTGCTCCACGAGGGCGCCACCAGGTACCCTTCCAGTCGTCGGATGGTTAACCTGCCGGGCATTTCCGCCTGCCGCAGCCATGTAGCCTCCGAGGACCAGCGAGCCCTGCGCCTGCGCGTAGATCTGTCCATCGGGGCCATAGAGCGGCGTCATCAAGAGGATTCCACCCTCAAGGGAACGCGCGTCGCCGGCCGATGAAACGGTGACGTCGATGCGGTAGCCCGACTGGCTGAAGGGCGGCAGCGTCGCCACCACAAAGACCGCCGCCATATTCTTGACCTGCATGTTGCTCGCACTGTTGGATCCGGTTTGCGGAACCGTAATGCCCATCCGCTCGAGAGCAGAGATCAGCGTCTGCGCCGGAAAAACCGTCTGCGAGCTGTCGCCTGTGCCATGCAGGCCCACCACCAGTCCGTAACCGACAAGCTGGTTATCGCGGATGCCCTCGATCGTCGCAACATCCTTTATCCGCGCCATGTGGCCCTCTGCCAGGGCGGCCTTCGTGAATCCGCAGGCCATCGCAAGGCCCAGCATCCAGCAGAGGCTTTGGCACCGAACAAGCGCTCCGATTCTCTCCCGCTTCCGCATCGATCCTCCCGTCTCAGAACACCAGGTCTCAGAACACCAGCAATTTTTCAAGAAGGCGCACCAACGGGTTTTGCCTGTAGGTGGAGTCATTCACAATTCCCTTCCCGGTAACTTCGAGCTCCAGATCCGTCATGGCCGTCGATTGCACCTGGTTCTGCGCGCTCACGTCCTCAGGCCGCACCAGCCCGCGCAGCCGGATCAACTGCGTCTGCTGCGAAAAGGTCAGCTCGCGCGTCGCCTGCACCACCAGCATGCCGTTCGGCAGCACGTCGACAACTTCTGCGCCGAAGGTTGTGGCCAGACTTGAGCTTGTTGTGCTCTCGCCCTGCGCAGTGAGTCCCGACGCTGAATTCTGCCCCAGCAGGTTCTGCAGGTTGTTTGCCGCCTTCAGTGCTCCAAAGAGCGCCGTCACGCTGGAACTCGCGTTCGACGAGCGGGAGTTCTTCACCTGGCCGTCTGTCGATGCCGCGAGGTTTTCGCTGACCACAATTGAAACCACATCGTGCAGCCGGAACGCCTTGGCGTCGGTGCCGAGCCGCACCAGGCGCCCTTCGGGGCTCCAGATTGAGCCCGTTGTCTTGACCTCTGCCGCCTGCTGCGCGCGCACCCTCTCGATGTAGGCGCGCAAAGCAGTTTCGGGCGGTGTCGCTTCGACTTTGCCCGGCTTGAGACTCTTCCTGGCAAGGCCCGGCAGGGGTAGCAGCAGAAGAGCCATCATGCCGATCGGCACCCAGCGCATCTTTCGCGTTAGGATTCGCATCAGGATTCGCATCGGTCTTCGAGTCAACTTGCGCATTAGGGCTGCCTCTCAAACTGCCCCGAGAGCCGCACACGCCCGGGGCCGATTGCCGTTCCATTCACCGTTCCTGCTGTTCTCAGCCGGACTTTGATCTCCGCACCCGCTGCCGCGGGCATCGTCGCAACCGCTTCGAGCCGTACCCACGCAACGGCGGAATCCTCCTCGACGATCACCAAATCGCCGGCACGAATCACCGGCGCGAGAGGCACACGCGAGCCTTTTCCCGCGTCTGCCGTCCCGCGGTCGAAGTGGAAGATCGTCGATTTGGGGCCCGTTTCATGGACCGGCATTAGGCGCCCTGGGCCTCCCGGATGATCGGGGTTCCTCAAAAGAAGCCACCGGATCCCGGCATGCGGATCATCAATCTCGCTCAGGGCGGAAGAAAACCCCGGTTGCGCGGGACTCTGCGCCGATGCCACGGTTGCCGTGCCAATACCAAGACCGATCGCAAGAAGAAATAGAATCATAAAAACAACTTCCCTTCTTCCCTCGCCTCACCGCGTCATGTTGTTTACCTGCGAATACATGTCGTCGGCGGCCTTGATCACCTTCGAATTCGATTCGTAGGCTCGCTGCGCCAGCACCATCTGCACGAACTCCGTCACCACGTCCACGTTGGAGTTCTCGAGGTATCCCTGCTGCAATGTGCCGAGGCCCTCGGTGCCTCCTGGATTGCCCAGCACTGGGTCGCCTGAGCTCAACGTCGACTGCAGCAGATTCGAGCCAAGGCTTTCGAGGCCGCCAGGATTGGGAAATGTCGCCAGTTGCAACTGGCCCAGTTGCGAGGGATTTTGCTGGCCGGGCAGCGTCGCGTTCACCACGCCGTACTCGGTAATGGTCACCGCGGTCGCATTGGGCGGAATTGTGATCGTCGGAATGACTGGATCGCCGTCGGTCGTCACAATCGTTCCCTGGTTGTTGAGGTGGAACTGGCCGGCACGCGTATAGGCGATCGTTCCGTCCGGGCGCTGAATCTGAAAGAATCCCGTACCCTGAATGGCAACATCGAGCGGATTCTGCGTCTGGTTGAGCGAGCCTTGCGTGTTGATGACCTCGGTTGCGGCCGACTTTGTTCCCAGGCCGATCTGCAGCCCGGCTGAAACCGTTGACTGGCTCTGCGCCGCACCGGGTGTGATCAGGTTCTGGTACACCATGTCCTGGAACTGCAGCCGCAGCTGCCGAAAGCCGGTGGTCGAAGAGTTCGCGAGATTATTGGCGATCGTGTCCAGATTCATCTGCTGCGCGCTCATGCCGCTGGCGGCGGTATACAAAGCTCGAATCATCTTTGTCTCCTTCTTGAAGGGCGCCGGCGCCTAAACGCGCGGCAGATCCTCGGTGGCAAACTTGTTGAACTCGGTGTGGAAGATCGTGAGAGCCTTCTGCATCATCTCCGCCTGCCGCTGCATCATGATCAGGTCCATCGTCCCCTGCACCACATCCTGATTCGCCGCTTCGATGGTGGCCTGGTGCACGCTCGCATCTTTCGCCTGTTCCGCCTTCGCTCCTGCAGGCGCCACATAGCGGTTGGCGCCCTCTGGCGTGAGCTCGGTTCCCTGGGGAAAGGTGAAGAGCCCGACCGCGGCCACCACGCCGCCCGCGACCGACACCGATCCGTCGGCGCCGACAGAGGGGTCACCGGGCGGAAGCGCTATGGTCTTGCCCGCAGCGGAGAGAACCGGCTCGCCGCCGGCCGTCATCAGCACCCCGTCCTGCGAGCGATGAAAGCCGCCGTCTCGTGTGTAGCGAATTCCGTTCTTCATCTGAACCGCGAAGAATCCCTGGCCTTCAATTGCCAGATCGAGAGGATTGCCCGTCTGCTGCAGCGCGCCCTGCGCCATGTTGAGCACGTCCCCGCCCAGCAGGCCGTAATTGTTCACGGTATGGCCTAATTGGGAATCGAGAGCATCCGGCCCCAACAGCACCGAACGAAAATACTCCCGCTCGGCGCGGTATCCGGGGGTCTGGGCATTGGCAAGATTTGACGCTGCCGTATCGAGCGCCTGGCTGCGCGCAACCAGTCCGGTCATCGCCGCATAGTATCCGCTATCCATCCACTGGCTCCTTTCGCCAAGGAGAAAAGCAGAATTGGGACCAGGAATGAGGCGGATGGATTAGAAAACTCTTAATGCGCGCACTGCCGATCGGAGGGCGCTACTGCAGGCCGTCGCAGATGATCGTCAGCGAAAAGACCGCGTCGTCGAAGCGATAGCTTCGCTCAACCTGAAATTCCGGCGCCTGCACGTGAATTCTGTAATCGCTGCCCGTGATCACCGCCGGCAGCGAAAGCCCGCAGCCCGCCGCGAGTCCCGGTACCCTTCCCTTCCACGCACCGGCCAGCATGTTGCAGATTTCGCCGATCCCGTCCTTGACTGTCCCATCGACCGAGTTGTGCGGGACGCCCGTCATGCAGGCCGCAATCTTCACTGCGCTTATGCCATCGCAGCGGAAGACGCAGGCGCCGCTCAGCATGCCTCCGAAACCGACCACCGCGGTTACCAGCTCCGCGGCGAGGCGGTCCGTGACCATCTCCGCCACGCGCTCGCATTCGACGCCGAGCATCGTGCGGAAAACCTCATCGGTGCTGGCGTCGAGATTCTCCCCGCTCGCCATCTGGCTCAGCGATTCGCGGAACGATTGCGGCATATTATGCCTTCCTAACCAGCGGCAGCACGCGCTCCTTGACCTGGTCGGTGGTAAAGGGCTTGCGGATGTACCCGCGGGCTCCAGCCTGAATCGCCTGCCTTACGTGCTCCTCGCTCGATTCGGTTGTCACCATGACCACCGGCACGCCTTCGGCCAGATTCTGCGCCTGTATCTGGCGCACAAACTCGAGCCCATCCATACACGGCATGTTGATGTCTGAAAGAATCAGATCGACCTTTGTCGTCTTCAATATCTCAATGCCCTCGGCGCCGCTGCCCGCCTCGTGCACCGTCATCGGCTCGATTCCAGCCTGCCGCAGTGAGCGCTCTACAATCTTGCGCATCACAGAAGAGTCGTCAACAATCAGCGTGCGCACTTCACTCATCCCGCGGGACTCCTGTTCTTATGCCTCTATCGGCGCGGGGGTAGAAATCATGAGCAGCGGTTCTCAGGCCTGGTACGGAACAATCGAACAGACAAGATCCCGAACCGCGTCCCGCTCTGGAAGGATTGCGATTGCGGGCCGCAACTGTTGGCGCAACCAGAGATAGTCATGGACGCGCACCAGCCGCGAGGCAACCGGGCGTGTCCGCTCCATCTCTCGCGCGAAGGTTTGCGCCGCAGCTGCCGGCGTGACAGCCTCGATCAGCGATACGGGAGGGAAGGCGGCATCGAGCATGCGCGTCAATGCCGGTCTGAATTGAGATTCCGAAACCACGCCGCATTCGACACGCAACCCTGTCATCCTGCTGATCGCAAGGGCCAGCACGGGGTCGAGTGCGTCTTCAAAAGCGAGATACAGCACGCTCGTTCCTGTGATTCTGACCGGCAGAGCCGTGAAGGCATCGACAAAGAGCCGCGGCATCGCCGCCGTCAACGCCTCAGGAAGGTGGCCATCGCAGGCGATCACTGGACAGCTCCATTGCAGAGCCAGCGCCCGCGTCACCGTCTCCTCCTTCACCGCGCCCTGACGCACCAGCCAGTTGCCGATTCGTCCTCCACCTGCCTGCTGCTGCGCCCCCAAGGCTGCCCGCAGCTCTTCGTGCGTAATCCACTTGTGCTCGAGCATGAGCAGGCCAAGCGGAATGCGATGACGGTACATCGGACGCTCCGCCTGCCGGCCCTCCATCTCGCGATAGATTGCAGCCTGAATCACCGTCCGCGTGCACTCCGCCGAGCAGGTCCACCCGTCTTCGAAGATCGGACCCGAGCGGCTGCGCAGTGGGTGCAGCCACGCCGAGGTGCAAGCGGGGTTGGCGCACGTTGCGAAGAGGTTCCTGCGGCGCGCGCTGCCTTCGCCCGTTTTCTGGCCAGGCACGATTTTCCTTGCCGCGGCCGATGCACGATTCTTTCCTGCGTTTAGAAGAGGCATCGAATGCTCTCCAGCCGCTTGCGCGGTGTCGCCACCTCGGTAATCCGCAGACCGAAGTTTCCATTCACCAGTACCGCTTCGCCGCGCGCCACGATCTTGTCCCCGACCACCAGGTCCACCGGATCGCTGATATGCCGGTCCAGTTCCACCACGTCTCCCGCCCCCAGATCGAGGATCTCGCTCAGCGCCATCTCGCGGCATCCGAAGCGCAGCGTGGCGTCCAGCTCCACATCGAGCAACAGCTCGATGCCCAGCCTTCCCTCCGGCAGTGGAGCGGGCGCCGCAGCCGCCTCTTGCTCTGCATCCACCGGCATCCTCTTCGCGCTAAGCTTCGCGCGCGTCTCATCGCGCATCAGCAGCATCCATTCGCCGGTGGGCGTATTGAGAAGCAAAGCGCCGGTCGAGCCACCGTCTCCAGAGACCTCCGCGAATGCCTCCACGCGGCACTTTCCACCGGTTGCCGAGGCCCATTGGCTTGCTGCTGCCTCGGCAGTTTCGCGCAGCAGTTCGCCCCAGGCCGCCTTCTGGTCCACTCCTTCCCCCAGAAACGGCGACTGCAGAATTGTCCCGTCCAGCACGACGGAAAAGTAGCCCTCGGTGTCTCCTGTCAGTTGCGCCGCGAAGCCGAAGGTTTCCCCGGCAAGAGGTGCCGGCGCCGTCTCCAATACTTCCGGTTCCCCGGCCAGCGCCTGCGGAAAGATTGCCGAGCAGGCCGTGATCCAGCATTCGATGTACTTCTTCACGCATCCACCTCGCTGACTATGGTTTCAATTCGTGCCGCGCGACGCACTCCATCGCTGACGGTCTGCGCCACCGCGATGTGCTGGCCGCCGACCTGCCATGCGGCCTTAGCCGTTGCGGGAAGATTCAGAACCAGCACTGTGCCCGGCTCAAGGGCTTCAATCGCCCGCGCCGGCACGCGCACCGCCGGAAGCTGGAGCGCACCCCCAAAGCGAATGCGCCGCGCGGAAGCCTCCATCTTTGCCAGAGATTCGGGCGCATGACGCCGCCGCCGTCCCCAGTCCGATGTGAGCCGCCGCAGGATGGTGTTGGACACGACGGCGGGAAAGGCCAGGTTCAGCAGGCCCGAGCTTCCGGGGCTGCGAATCTCGAAGCTCAGGCACAAAGTTTTCTCATTGACAGACATCAGGCGCGCCACCTGCGTCTGCATCTGGCGGCGTTCGAAGTAGAAGCTCAGACCCACCGCCTGCCACGCCGTCGTCAGTTCGCGGCAGATCGCCTCCACCACGCTGGCCAGAATCGACTCTTCGATGTCGGTGAGCTCACGCAGCGGCCCGTCTTTGCCTTCGCCTCCAAGCAGCAGATCGACCATCGGCGGCGCCAGGGCAAGGTCGAGCTGCAGTACCGAGAAGGCCCCCAGCGGCTCCAGCCGCACCGACGAAACGTAGTTCGTCTCCGGAATGCGCAATAAAAACTCGTTGAAGGGTATCTGCTCGGCTGAAACCAGGTTGACCTGGAAGCGGCTGCGCAGCCATGCCGACAGATTGTGCGTCAGATTGCGCGCGAAGAGATCATTGAGCATGCTGATCGCGTGCAACTGCTCAGTTGAAATCTGACCCGCGTTGGAAAAGTTGTAGGGCGTGACACTAAGCCTGGCGCTGTCCGGGCTGCCTTCCGGCTGGGCCCTTCGCGCTGCTTCGAAAAGAGCGTCAATTTCCTCCTGCCCGAGTATCTTTTCCATCAGTGGGTGCTCCTTTGCGCAGAGGCGCCTTTGCGCGCGCCTGACCCCGGGGTGCCGGCAAGATCGCGAAGGGCCGTGCGCAGGCGTATCACCGCCGCAGAATGAATTTGCGAAACCCGCGACTCGACGACACCCAGAGCCAGCCCTATCTCTTTCATCGTCATCTCCTCGTAGTAGTAGAGCGTCATTACGATTCGTTCCCGCTCCGGCAGATCTGAAATGGCGTCGGCCAGCCGTTCTTCGAGCTCTCCACGGAGGCAGCGAAAGAGAGGGTCATCCTCCGGCCTTCCCGGCACATACGCCAACTCTTCCTCGCCCGATTCTTCGTTGCGCTCCACGTGCAGCGTGCCGATTTCGAGACCTTTCAGCTCGCCGAGCAGTCGTTGATACTCCTCTAGGCCCAGCCCCAGCTCGGCGGCAATCTCCGCTTCCCCCGGCGGCCTGCCAAGACGGAGGGTCAGAGCACGCATGGCCTCTTCCACGGCTCTACCCTTGCGGCGCAGCTCCCGCGGGCTCCAGTCAAGGGTGCGCAGGCTGTCAAGGATCGCACCCCGGATACGAAACTGGGCGTAGCTGCGGAACTGGACACGCTTGGCCGGATCGAACTTCACGAAGGCATCCATTAACCCAACCACGCCGGCCGAAACGAGATCCTCGACATCGACGTGATGCGGCAACCGCTCGTGAATGCGGCGAGCCAGATAGCGCACCACCGGCAAATGTTCCAGCAGTACCTCTTCCTGCTCTCCGCTGAGCCCCGGTATGCCTGCCGGATATCCTGCCGGCATCCCGCGTTGAGCCGACGCCGATCGATTTTCTTCCTGGCCTGTTTTCTCCATGGAACCTTCTTTCCTTTCCTCGCGAAATCCATCGCTTGGACTCGCCGCCGGACTCGCGCCCGACTCGTTCCCGCAATCGCCCGTGCCCCGCCTTGTCTTCTCCTCATCGCACCCTCATCGCACCGTCCCCGCCACGCGCAACCGGATCTCCGGTGGAATCTCGCTCGCTGCAACCACGGGAAGGCGCGGAAGCAGGGGCTCAAGCCATCGCTTGACGTGGTAGCGTGCCGGACTCGGACACAGGAGCACCGGGAGGGCCGAAGCCGATGAGGCTCCGATAAGCTGCCTCAAAGAATCGGCAAGCCGGCGCACCACCGGCGACCCCTGCCCCGCGACCATCAGCCGCTGCCCGGTTTCCGGTGAAAGGGCGCCGAGAATCTCATCTTCAAGGCCTGCATCGAGCAGAAAAGCCGGCAACTGGCCTTCAGCGTCAAGCAGCGGCTGAACAAGCCTGCGGCCGATGGCGTGTCGCGCGCCTTCCACCAGGGCTACGACGCTCTTGTTCGCGACCGCAGTCTCGAGCAGCGCTTCGAGGATCGACCCCAGATCGCGAATCGAGACGCGCTCGCGCAGCAATTGCTCAAGAACCCTTCCTACCTCGCCCAGCGACAGAAGCTTGGGAACCAGCTCCTCCACGAGTTTGGGATGGCTGTCGTTGAGCCCGTCCAGGAGCCGCTTCATCTCGGCACGCCCCAACAGCTCGCCCGCATGTCTCCTTATCAGCTCTCCGAGATGGGTCGTAATTACGGTTACGGGATCCACCACCGAGTAGCCGGCGGCCACCGCCTGCTCTTCAAGCGCCGGCGCAATCCAGACTGCTGGCACGCCGAAGGCAGGCTCAATCGTTTCGCGGCCGGTCAGCGGACGCCGTGTGGGATCGCCGGAAACGGCGAGCGACTGCGTGCCCTCCGTCTGCCACCGGCCAATCTCGCTTCCGCGCAGCGAAAAGAGATATTCGCGCGGCTTCAGGCGCAGGTTGTCTGAGATGTGCACCGGCGGCACCAGGAAGCCCATCTCTGCAGAGAGGTGCCGGCGCAGGGCGCGAATCCGGTTGAGCAACTGTCCATTTTGCTTTTCATCGACCAGCGGGATCAATTGAAAGCCGATTTCGAGCGTCAGCTCTTCCAGGCGCAGGAGTCCGGCGATCTCTGCCACTCCCTGTCCCTGTTCGCCCTTCTTGCCGACAGCGGTCTGCTGCTCCGTCGCGGCCGTCTGCAGCCGCCGAGCGGCAACGCGCCGCGCACTCCAGAAGAGGCCGCCGGCAACCAGCAGAAACGCGAACTTCGGCAAGCCCGGAACCAGGCACATCGCGGCCGAGACGGCACTCGCCAGGTAAAGAGTAGTAGGCCGCGCAAGCAATTGCTCGCGAATCTCTCCGCCCAGCACTCCCGAGGAATTGGCCCGGGTAAGCGTGATGCCTCCGGCGACCGAAACCAGGAGCGATGGGATCATTGTCACGAGGCCATCGCCGACGGTGAGAATCGTGTAGGTGCGTACCGCCTCACCGAGCGCAATTCCCTGCTGCAGCGTTCCGATCAGGAGTCCGGCAATGATGTTGATCGTGGTGATGAGGATTGTCGCGAGCGAATCGCGCTGGTTAAAGCGTGCCGCGCCATCCATTGCGCCGTAGAACTCGGCCTCGCGCGCGATTGCCTGGCGGCGCCGGCGAGCCTCGGCTTCATCAATCAGGCCGGCGTTCATGTCGGCGTCGATCGCCATCTGCTTGCCCGGCAGCGCATCGAGCGTGAAGCGTGCCGTCACCTCGGCCGTTCTCACAGCGCCATGCGCGACGACTAGAAACTGAATCGCAATCAGCGCCAGAAAGAGTACGAAGCCGACGACGTAGTTCCCGCCTACGACAAACTGGCCGAAGGCCTCGATGACTTTGCCCGCCGCCGCGGTGCCTTCCGAGCCGTGCAGCAGGATGCGACGGCTCGAAGCAATATTGAGCGCGAGACGGAAGAGCGTGAGCAGAAGAAGCAACGTAGGAAAGACGCTGAGCTCGACCGCACGCTGAATCTGCACTGCCGAGAGAAATACGATTACCGATGCGGCCATCGAGAGAGCCAGCAACAAATCGAGAACCGCTGCGGGAAGCGGAATCAGCATCACGAAGATAACGCTGATCGCGGCGACCGGAAGCATGTACTCTCGCAGCCGGCTCAGGACTGATTCAGGACGTGCTGTTGTCACCGCCAGTGCTGAGGTGCTCATTGGGCTGCTCCTTTTTGCCGTGCAGGCTCGTAAGGCGGAAACACCGCAATCGGAATAGCCGCCGGCTGCGCGGGCGCATTCGACCCGGTCCTCGCCGACTCGCGTGCGCGGCGCTCGCGCAGTTCCGCCTCGACGCGCTGGCGATAGAGATATGCAAGGATCGCGGCAACCGTGGCATAGAGATCCACCGGGATTGCCTGACCCACTTCGACCGTTCGATAGAGCGATCGGGCCAGCGGCTTGTTTTCGATGATCGGCACTCCGGCCCAGCGGGCTTCTGCCTTGATTTCTTCGGCGAGCAGGTTGCGCCCCTTCGCCAGCACCTTCGGCGCATCCATCGTCGTGAAATCGAACCCCAGCGCCACGGCGTAGTGGGTTGGATTGGTCAAAACCACCGCGGCCCGCGCCACGTCGGCCTTGACCCGGCGGCGGCGCATCTGGCGCTGCAATCCGCGGATCCTGCTGCGGATCTGCGGGCTGCCTTCTGTCTGCTTGAACTCCTCGCGCATCTCTTCGCGGCTCATCTTCAGGCGCGATTCCCGACTGCGCCATTCAACGGCGTAGTCGATGATGGACCAGGCAAAGAGCAGCCACGCTGTTGCCGCCAGCAACGCATAGACATCCGAGCCGAGCATTGCGAGACGCTCGCTTGAGAACGGCGGCACAGTCATCTGGCGCGCTATGCGCTGAACGGCAAAGACCGCCAGCGCTGCGGCCGGGATGAGCGACTTTCCCAGTCTCGCCCCGGCACGCAGCGAAAAGAGGTTCTTTACATTGGCCGCGGGGTTGACGCGCTGCATGCGAAAGCTGATCGAGCCAGGGTGAAGATTGAGACCGCCGGTCTGCACGACGGCCGCCGCCGCAGAGGCAGCAGCCACCGCTGCCATCACCACGCCCGTCGAACCGAGGACCGCCAATGCGTTACCCCGAATTGCGGAAAGGGTGGGCGCCAGCGCCGCGGGTTCCCATCGCTCCGGCGAACCCAGCGCAAGAAAGCCTGCAAATCCGCTCCGCCATGCCTCGATGGCCCGGCTGCCGACGGCACCCAGCGTCATCACCCCGGCCAGCGTTCCGGCGGCAGCCGAGAGTTCGCGGCTGTAAAGGAGATCTCCATCCTTGCGCGCCTGCTCCCGCCGATGAACCGTTGCCTGTTCTGTGCGCTCGCCTGCCACGGTCAGCCTCCGATTGGCTGTGCGATCAGCCGTTGGGCCAGATCGAGCAGCCCATCAAAACGCGCTTCGATAAAGCGCGGCCACAACGCCAGTGAGCCCGCCAGTACTGCGAAGCCCGTCAAGGTTTTAAGCGGAACAGTCAGCGCCATTACCGGCAGCTGCGGGCTCAACTTGCCCATGAGGGCCACCGCCACTTCAACCAGCAGCGTCGCCGCGAGCACCGGCGCCGCCAATTCAACGGCAGCTAGAAAGATTCCACCCGCCGCACGGACGATCCCAGCCGTCGTAGCCGGCGTCATCGCAAAGCCGCCAAGAGGAACGGCGTGAAAACTGCGCGTCAGCGACGCAAGCAGAACGCGGTCGAGACCCGCGGTGATGACCACGAGCGTGCCCATTAACTGAAAAAGCTCGCCGAGCAGGGGCGTCTGGATCGCCGACGCCGGGTCGAGCAGATTGACCAGCGAAAAACTGAACTGCATGCCGGCAATCTGCCCCGCGAACAGCAGCATCTCGTTCAGCAACGCCAGCGTCAGGCCATACACAAGGCCAACTGCCAGCTCCCCCAGCAGTGCCTCGAAGGAGATCCCGGTCTGCGCCCCCGGCAGCACCGCTACCATCGGCGCCAGCAGATACGTGAGGGCGAGCACGAACCCCGCCTTGGCCCGGGAAGGCAAGGCAGACGATGAGAAGAAGGGCGCAAACGCAACCATGCCGCTCACACGGATCAGGGTCAGGGTCATCGCGCTCAGAAACTGGCTCCACTCAGGCATTGCCCCCCCTATCCCAGGTACCGGTGAAAATCCGCGAGAAGAACGCGCGTGTATGTCGCCATCCTCTCGAGGAACCATGGCATTCCGACGAGCAGGATGACGGCGACAACCGCCAGCCGGGGCACGGTCGTCAGCGACTGCTCCTGCAGGCTGGTAAGCGTCTGCAGCAGGCTCAGCGCAAAACTCAGGAACGCGGCTGCGATCAGGACAGGAGCGGCGACAATCATTGACTCCTTCATCAGAGCGCGCAGCAGTTCGGCAACCATATCCGGCGTCATAGTCTCTTCCTCAAAAGCTCTTCATTAACGAACTGGCCAGCAGGTTCCACCCATCCACCATCACGAAGAGCAGAATCTTGAGCGGCGTCGACACGACGACCGGCGGCAACTGGAACATGCCGATTGACGTGGTGATTGAAGCGGTGACGATATCGATCAGGAGAAACGGAAGAAAGAGCACCGCGCCAATCGCGAAGCCCGACTTTAGCTCCGAAAGAATGTAAGCCGGCACGACGACGCGCATTGGCAGATCATCCGGCGTGTTCGGCCGCGCAATCTGGCCCGCCGCGGTGAAGACGGCGAGATCCTTCTCGCGCGCGTAACGCAGCATGAAGTGCTTGACCGGCATCGAGCCCTGCTCGATGGCCTGCCACCCGGTGATCTGCCCGGCGCGGTATGGTTCCACGGCCTGCCGGTCAATTTGATTGAGAACCGGCGTCATCAGAAACCACGTCATCATCAACGCGAGACCCAGCAGCGTGGGGTTCGACGGCGCCGTTTGCGTGCCCAGAGCCTGGCGCAGGAAATGGAAGACCACCAGCAGTCGCACCAACGGCGTCATGCACATGAGAATCGCCGGCAGCAGCGTGATCAGCGTCAAAACGAAGACGATCGTCCACGGCGTCGAGTCCGCCGGATGCAGCCGCGCATTCAGATCCGGCAAGAGCGGCGGCGTCGCCAGCAATGCCGCGCGCAGAGCCACTACACCTACCATGAAGCCCTCCTGCCGCTTCGCTGCGTGCGCACATCCCGTTCATCGAAATTTAATGCGTGGAAGACTGGCCCCTTATCCCCCGACGTCGCCACCAGCAGGCGCCGGCCGTCGGCCTCGACGAGCGCCAGGGACTGCCGCGGCGCCAACGTGATTCGCTCGAGCAAAACCAGACGCGGCTGTTGGCTCCGCCTGCGGCCGAGCCGGGCAAGAAGCCAGCCTGCAACTCCGTTGGGTGACCCCATTGCGTTCCCCTCCTGCCGTTCTACGGTTGCCTGCCTCATGGCCGTGTTCCCTCTCAAGCCAGCCGCGTGATCCGCACGGCCATCCGTGTATCCACCACTTCAAATTCGCTCCACGCAAGCTGCACATCGCCCGCCGCCAGTGGCAGGTCGCCCGTGTCCTCCCACTGCGTTTCGACCACCTGGCCGGATTCGAGCCCTATAAGGTTGCGCACCCGGAAAGCCCGCACCGGAACGGCGACATCAAGCTCGACCGGCAGGCGCGTCAGGGGAGGAGTCAGGCTCAGTCGTTCCGGGCCGAGAGGCTGCGGAGTCGAGACCAGTGCGGGTGGCTCCGAAGCCGTGGCGGGGGTGTCCGGGAGCTTGGCCTGGTCCTGAGCTTGAGCTCGGCCTTGAACCTGACCTCGATCCTCGTCATGATCCTGGTCATGGGTCTGGCCGTGAGTCTGGGCTTGGGCCGGTAGTGCGTAAGTGTTTGTCATCGCCTGCGAATCATGCAGACCGCTGACCGAAAATGAAGCAGAAAGATTGGAAAGACTTAAGAATTTCTGTCCACGTCCTGCCCACATCTCCCGGTTCGCGCCGATTCCTTCGCTGCTACACTGGTATTTATCGCGAGGGATGGAAAAGGCGCGCCTTCCGGGCCGCCGGCAGGTTTCGAATCGAGGTTGAAGAAAATGTCCGAATCCAATGGGAATAAGAGCGTTGCCGGTACCAGCCTCCGTTTGAAGATCGGTCTGGCGGAGATGCTCAAGGGCGGCGTCATTATGGACGTCATGAACGTCGAGCAGGCGCGCATTGCCGAGCAGGCGGGCGCCACTGCGGTGATGGCGCTTGAGCGCGTGCCGGCGATGATTCGCGCCGAGGGCGGCGTGGCTCGCATGGCAAGCCCGCGTCTCATCAAGGGAATCATCGAGGCCGTGACCATTCCCGTCATGGCGAAGGCCCGCATCGGACATTTTGCCGAGGCGCAGGTTCTGCAGCAGCTCGGCGTCGACTTCATCGATGAAAGCGAAGTGCTGACGCCGGCCGATGAGGCGCACCACATCGACAAGCATGCCTTTACGACTCCCTTTGTCTGTGGAGCTCGCAACCTCGGCGAAGCCCTGCGGCGCATCGCCGAAGGCGCGGCCATGATTCGCACCAAGGGCGAAGCCGGCACCGGCGACGTGGTTCACGCCGTGCAACACATGCGGCAGATCGTCAAGGAGATCAAGGCTCTTACCGTTCTCTCTGAGCAGGAGCTCTACCTTGCGGCCAAGGAACTGCAGGCACCCTACGAGCTGGTGCGGATGGTAGCGCAGAGCGGCAAGCTGCCGGTTCCCAACTTCTCTGCCGGCGGGATTGCGACACCGGCCGATGCGGCGCTGATGATGCAACTGGGCGCCGAGGCGATCTTCGTGGGCTCGGGCATCTTCATGAAGGAGCGAGCCACGCCGCTCGATGTCGAGAACGACCCGAAGGAACGCGAAGAGGCTGTCTCCCGCGCCAAGGCCATCGTCATCGCGACCACGCATTACAACGATCCGAAGATCCTTGCCGAAGTGAGTGAGCAGGTAACGGGCACGATGAAGGGCCTGGCCGCGGCAGCCATCGAGGAATCGCAGCTGCTGCAGACGCGGGGCTGGTAACGCCATATTTCAGGGGAAGACGGATTGACAGAAGCTCACAGGCGGCCGCGGATTGGTGTGCTCGCAATTCAGGGCGACTATGCGGCTCATGCCGAAGCTCTGACCGAATCCGGAGCTGACGCCGACGAGATCCGCCATCCCGAAGAGGTGGAGGACCTTGACGGGCTGATCCTGCCCGGTGGCGAGTCCACCACCATGCTCAAGTTTCTTGAAAAGCGCGGTTTCTTTGACGCGCTGAAGCGTTTCTGCGAGTTTCGGCCGGTCTTTGGAACCTGTGCCGGCGCAATTCTGCTGGCGCGGGATGTACGTAATCCTGTGCAGCGCAGTCTTGGCGTGCTCGACGCGGCGATCGAACGCAACGCATATGGCCGCCAGATCGATTCGTCTATACTGACCGCTGAAACATCGCTTGCGGGCGGCCCGCTGGAGATGGTATTCATTCGTGCGCCCCGGATTGTCGAGACCGGCCCGGCGGTCGAAATCCTGGCACAACGCGAGGGATTCCCCACGCTGGTTCGCCAGGGCAGGATCATGGCGGCAACGTTTCATCCTGAGCTGTCCCCAGACCGCCGCGTGCATCGGGCATTCGTCAGAAACGTTCTGGCAGAGATGCAGAAGTAGAGAGTTTTCCCCCGTCCTCGCTTGAAAACAGCTTCAAGAGAAAAAACCACCTCTTGATCAGGAAGTGCGTCCAATCGGAAGGAAGAGTAAGCTCAGTCTCACAGAGGCTTCGAATGCCCGCGACCTTTACGCATTCCCCGGCGGAAACGGAACGGAAAGAGCCAGGCATTGGCGGTAAACCGCCAGTTGATCGCCGTCCCACCGGTGGCGGAGGGGGCGGAGGCGATGACGACTGGCGGCATGAGCGGCGTGGCCCGCGGGAACTGCTGAATAAGATTCGCTTCTTCGTTTTCTTCGGGCTTGCCGGCGACATGGTCTTCTTCGCTATCCTGGTAATGCTCTTTTTCGCGCGCCAGGCCGGCGCCCACTTCGACCCCCGCTCCCACGAACTGATCGGCGACTGGCATCCGATCCTGTTGCCTCCGATTCTCTTTCTCAATACCGCCGTGCTGCTGCTGAGCAGTCTCACCATGGAGATTGCGCGGCGAAACATCTTTCGTGAAATCGATGTGCTCGAAGAGTGGCTCGGTCTCGGCCGGCCCGCGCTTCATCGAACGCTGCCCTGGGTGGCAGGCACCCTGTTGCTTGGAGCGCTCTTCCTCGCCGGCCAGTGGATGGCTTGGCGCCAGCTCACTGCACAGGGCTTTTCTTTCGACCGCTGGTCAACCCCGGCCAGCTATTTTTTCTATGTAATTACCGGCCTGCATGCCGCCCACCTGCTGCTTGGCATCCTGGCTCTTCTGGCGTGCCTCACGGCGATGACCTGGCTCAAGCGGGTTGAGCTGCGCCAGATTGCGGTGGATGCCACCGCCTGGTATTGGCATGCCATGGGGCTTGCCTGGATTCTGCTCTTTGCCGTCCTCGCTGTAGGACAATAGAAGACCGTAGACAGAAAAGACCAGTAGACCAGTTTCGCCGTCTTGCCACCCTCGGGGACCTTACTTCAACCGCAGCATTGCGCGCAGCCACTCCCTCAGTGAAAGTGGCTTGGGCCTGGAGTGGTAGATATCCCGGTTCGCCTCCATCAGAATCTGTATCGCCTGCAGCGTTCCCTCTTTGGCTTCAGCGGGCGAATTATCGCGTACGTATTCATCGGCAAGGTACTCGATCGCGTGCCCCAGGATTTCAAGGGCTCGGCCAGACCTGCGAGCGAGCGGACCGGTGCGTTCGGATCTCTCGCGGCCGAGACCCGCGGCCAATAAATAGGCCTCTTGTGCCGACGCAACCGAAGGATCATGACTGGAAGCCGCTATGGTTTGCATTACTTCTTCTATCGGCGTTAAGGGCAATGTCATTTACGTAACCCAAGTAATTAGAATTTTCTTGTGAATTTATGCCGGCATTTCCTGACTTGTTAGAACGCGTGACATTCCCACTTTCCTTCTAAAATCTCAGCGTCTCCTGACTGGCTCCCGTCTTCCTATGTGATGGGTCGCCTTGACGCAGGCAGATCGAAAACCTAATCTCAAATCAGTGGCTTGTCACACTCTGGCGGCATCACGGTGTGCTGGATCACATGTGTAGAATACTTCAGCCCAGGAGCTGGAATGCAGATTCCGTATCACTGGCAATACCTCCCGCTCATGCTCCAGATCATCGTCGCCATTGCCATGGCGGGGGGCATGGTGGTGGCTTCGAGTTTCATCGGGCGGCATCGCAACACCAAGGTCAAGCTGAGCGCCTATGAGTGCGGGATCGAAGCCGTCGGTGACGCGCGCACGCGCTTCAGCGTGCGGTTTTACATGGTAGCCATGTTGTTCATTCTGTTCGATGTTGAAGCAGTTTTCATATTACCGTGGGCGGTAATCTATCGTCGGCTGCCTGCCATCACCGGCAGCCGCTTCTTCGGCTTCTGGGAGATGGTGGTTTATCTCGGCTTCGTCGCCGTCGGCCTCTATTACATCGTGCGCAAGGGCATCCTCAACTGGAGCCTGGACAAGGCGGACCTCTGATGGTCGGTGACGCTTTAAAGACGAGCCTCGCTGATAAAGCCGCGGTTCTCGAAGCCATGCCGGACCATCCGGCTCTCAAGAGCATTTTTGCCTGGAACGCCGGCGCGCTGCTCGATGCGAAGTTCGACCGCGGTGAATTGACTCTGACCATCGCGCGGGAGTCGCTGACGGCGGCGGCGCAGACTGTGCGTAGGGCAGGCTACAACGCGTTCCAGGATATGACGGCAGTGGACTGGTATCCTGCTTCGCCGCGTTTTCAGCTTAGTTATCACATCCTTTCTCATCACTACAAAGAGATCGTCCGTGTGTGTGTGCGCCTGGATGAAGCCGATCCTTCCATTGAGTCAATGACCTCGGTCTGGCCCGGCGCGAACTACTACGAGCGCGAGGTCTTCGATCTCTTCGGCATCCGCTTTGACGGTCATCCCAACCTGCGCCGCATCCTCATGCCCGATGACTGGCAGGGATATCCGTTGCGCAAAGACTACCCGGTGGAGGGATACCGTTGAATTTCGACATTGGCACTCCCATCCTCGAAGCCCCTCTGGCCGAGGGTTCCAAAGACCAGCACATGGTCCTGAACATGGGGCCGCAGCACCCCTCGACGCACGGCGTGTTACGCCTGGTGCTTGAAGTCGATGGCGAAATCGTCGTTCGTCTCTACCCCGAGATCGGATATCTGCACACAGGCATTGAAAAGACCTGCGAGGCGAAGTTTTACCAGCAGGTGGTTCCGCTGACCGATCGCGTGGACTACCTGGCGCCGATGATCAATAACCTCTGCTATTGCCTGGCGGTTGAAAAGCTGCTTGACCTTGAAATACCCGAAAAGGCGCAGTGGATTCGCGTTCTGCTCTCCGAGCTGACGCGACTCAATTCACATCTTGTCTGGCTCGGAACGCATGCCATGGACATTGGCGCGCTGACCGTCTTCCTCTACACGTTCCGTGAGCGCGAAGACATCCTGCGCATCTTCGAGCACGTCGCCGGCCAGCGCATGATGACGAGTTACTTCCGCATCGGTGGTCTTGCGATGGAGCCTCCGCTCGACTTCTTCGATCGGATTCGAGCCTTCCTCTCAATTTTTCCGGAAAAGATCGACGAGTATTCAAACCTACTTACCGGCAACCCGATCTTTGTGAATCGCCTCAAGGGCATCGGCTATCTCTCGAAAGAGGACGCCATGGCACTGGCGATCACCGGGCCAGTGGCGCGCGCCTCAGGCATCGACTTCGACCTGCGGCGCGATATGCCCTACTCCGGATACGAAAAGTTTCAGTTCAAGGTGCCGGTCGCGACCGAAGGCGATGTGTGGGCGCGCTACCTGTTGCGCCTCGAAGAGATGCGTGAGAGCGTGAAAATCATTCATCAGGCTCTCGACGGCATGCCCGAGGGACCGGTGAAGGCAGACGCGCCGAAGATTGTTTTGCCCGATCGCGAAAAGATGAAGACGCAGATGGAGGCGCTGATCCATCACTTCAAGATCGTGACCGAAGGATTTGCCGTGCCGGCCGGCGAAGTCTACCAGCAGGTGGAATCGGGCCACGGGCAGATCGGCTACTACGTGGTAGCCGACGGCACCGCGAAGCCCTATCGAGTCCACATGCGCTACCCGGGTTTCGCAAGCCTGCAGGCGCTTGAGACAATGTGTAAGGGCCGCATGCTGGCCGACGTGGTTGCCGTCATCGGCTCCATCGACATCGTTCTGGGGGAGATCGACCGATGAGGCAAGCGGAAAGGTGACAACCGTTTCCGGGGATTTGTTCGCCGAGCTTTGGGTTTCCCTCGCCTCGCTGCTCCGCAGCTACACCGCGGCGCATGGATTAAACGGCGACAGGCAGGCAACGGTTGAATTGGGAGAAGAGCGCATTAGGGTACGCCACGGCGACCGATGGCTCGATCTGGAGCGCAGCGCCGACAGGGTGAGGTGGCTGCGCGAAAATGGAAATAGCGGGGTACTTGCCCTAACCGAGGCGGGCAGATTGCGATCCAGCGATCCGTCCGCACACGAGGAAGTTGAGATGGATATGGCCGCCGAGCAGTGGGCCCGGGAGTTGATGCTATGAGCAGCGAAACCATGACCATCTTTTCTCCCACGCTGGCAGCCCGCTTCGATGCCCTCGTCGAAAAATACCCGCTGCGCCGCTCGGCTCTGGTCCCCATGCTGCTCTATGCGCAGGATGAAGTAGGCTATCTCTCTGACGCAGTCATCGATGAAGTAGCACATCGGATTGGCATCACGGAGCTAGACGTACGCAACGTGGCAACCTACTATTCGATGCTGCGCTTCAGGCCCGCGGGCAAATACAACGTGCAGGTCTGCACCAACATCAGTTGCATGCTGCGCGGCGCCTACGATGTCTTTGACCGCTTCCAGGAAGAGCTCGGCATCGGGCACAGGGGCGTCACCCAGGACAAGCTCTTCTCGCTCGAAGAGGTCGAGTGCGTCGGCGCCTGCTGCTGGGCGCCGGCCATCCAGGTCAATTACGCCTTCCACGACGACCTGACACCCGAGCAGGTTCCGGCCATCCTCGACGAATATCGTGCAAAGGCCGCATCGGAAGGAGGCGCCCGAAATGCCTAGGCTGGTCTCCCATCCCGATGAAGTCAAAATCGTTTCGAAGCGTTTCGGCCAGGGCGCGGCGGCAATCGATAAATACATCGAACTTGGCGGTTACGAAGCGGCAAAGAAATGTCTTGCACAGGGGCCCGACTGGATCATCAATGAGATGAAGGCCTCGAATCTGCGCGGCCGCGGCGGCGCGGGCTTCCCCACCGGCATGAAATGGTCCTTCGTTCCCAAGCAGAGCGCGAAGCCAAAGTACGTTCTGGTCAATGGCGATGAAAGCGAGCCCGGCACCTGTAAAGATCACATGATCTTTCTGCACGACCCGCATTCCGTTATCGAAGGCACCATCATCGCGGGTCTCGCCATCGGATCGAAGCTCGGCTTCATCTACCTGCGCGGCGAATACCGCTACCTGATTGAAATCATGGAGAAGGCCGTTGCCGACGCCTATGCGAAGGGCTTCCTCGGCAAGAATATCTTCGGCTCTGATACCGAGTTTCAGATCGTCACGCAATCCGGCGCCGGCGCGTACGAAGTCGG
>JBATYG010000052.1:0-17968 GCA_049673945.1 Occallatibacter sp. | reverse complement strand
ACGTTTGGCCCGTAATGGCTGCCTGTGATATCGGTGAGCGTCTGCAATCCCAGCGGCCCAGTGTAGCTTTCATAGGCCGGCCAGCTCTGCATCAGCATCTTCACGACTGTGCTGACAACCTTGGGATCATTGCCGATCGACCGCCGTGTCCACTCCGCCGCGATCGTCGCAGGGTCAAGATTCGGATCCCATGCGAGCCGCCCGAAGGCGTAGAGGTTCACGAGCGCAAGCGGAGAGCCAAGCCATTCATCGCGTCCGACGCTGGCCACGCCGACCATGCCGCTCGGCGGCTGCCCGAAGGCGCGCCCTGCCAGAATCGCCTTCACGGGCGTGGGGCGCCCACCCGCGCGCAGATCGAAGTCGAGCACCTCTTTCCACATTGGCGCGATATAGACCAGATGCCGTTGCTGGCCCAGGTATTCCTGCGTGATCTGCAACTCCATCGCCGATCGGGTCTGCCGCAGCCCGGCAAAGAGCGGAGATACCGGCTCGCGCACCTGGAAGTCAATCGGGCCTTCCTTAATCTGCACAATCACATTCGGGGCAAACTTTCCGTCGAGCGGATGGAAGATGTCATACGCCGCGCGGGCGCGGTCCGCCTTTGGATTGGTCCAGTCGAGGTGATGGTTGTAGACAAAGGCGCGATAGAGGACGACGCCGCCGTGCGGAGCCAGCGCAGCAGCGAGCGTGTTCGCGGCGTCCGCCGGGGTTCTGCCATAGCTGGCGGGTCCGGGCTGCCCTTCGGAGTCCGCCTTCACCGTGAACCCAGCCATGTCGGGAATCAACGCATAAATCTCGTCGGCCTTCTGCTTCCACCATGCCTTCACGGCGGGGTCGGCTGGATCGAAGGTCTTCAATCCGCCGACTGACTTCGGGCTCGCCACGTCTACGCTCATCGCCAGATGTACGCCCCAAGGCCGCATCGCATCGGCAATGCGGGCCAGCCCCTTCAGCATCTCCGGCTCAAGAAAAACCGTTGCGTTGTTCACGTTGTTTACGTTGCAACCGTTCATGCCGACTGAGGCCAGCAGGCGCGCATATTCGCTTGCCGCGGCCAGGTCTTCGCGCACTTTGCCGCCTTCAAAGAAGATCGACTTGCCTGCGTATCCGCGCTCGACGGTGCCGTCGGCGTTGTCCCACTCTTCGCTCCAGCGGATCGCATACCCCGGGCTCGACCGAACGGGATGATCGTGCAGATTGTGGTTTTCTCCATCTGCCGCAAGCCGTAGCAGCGCAAAGGCGCCGTAGAGCACGCCCGCGTCGTCAGCGCCGGCAACCACCACCTTGTGCCGGCTGCCGCGATAAATGTCCGCGAAGATCCAGTAGCCGCCCGGCCTCAGATCATCGGGCACAGGCACATCGAGCCCCGCATCGCGGATCTCACGCACGGTTCCGAGCACGATCTCCCCGGCGTCAGCGGGCTTCGCGCTTTCGCCCGGAAGCGCCTGGGCCGCCAATCCGCGCCGGAGTTCATCGGCGGCTGTTTTCTCGAGCGTCGCAGTTTTCCGGAGCGTGCCGAGGGCGCGGACCTTCGACGGCAGCGTTACCATCGCGGCGGGCAAAGGCCGCTGCCACGCCTGGTCGGCGGTTTGTGCGGCGGCAAACTCGCCTGCCAGTGCACTTCCAAAACCAAGGAAAAAGGCAATCTTCCTGAGTTGCATCGCTACCCCTCGGGTGCGGCCTTTCCCACCTTATCAGGCGCGTGCAGACTTCTGCCCGATTGACGTTCGACGCTGACCGAAACGACGAGCCACTCTCGCCGCTCGACGCAGGCACTTTGTTCGCGTGCTCGTTCTAAAGCCGCACGGGAAGATTTGCGTGAAGAGCGATTCTTGTTGATCGGGACACGACGTCACTCATAGCGCAGGGCAACCGAAGGATCGACGCGCATCGCCTTGCGCGCCGGCAAATAACACGCCGTGAGGGCAATTGCTGCCAATCCCACTGCCACCGCTGTCATCGTCGCAGGATCGTTCGCCCCGATCCCGTACAGCAGCGGCGAGAGCAGTCGCGCTGCACCAAACGCCGCGACCAATCCAATTCCCAGTCCGATCGCGGTCAGCCGCAGCCCCTGGCTCATCACCATCTTCAGCACATCGATCCGCCGCGCGCCCAGGGCCATGCGTATCCCGATCTCATGGGTTCGCTGCGACACCATGCAGGCAATCACCCCGAAAAGCCCGATGGCCGTCATCACCACGGCCAGGAGGCCGGATACTCCGAGCAGCCATCCTATGGTTCGCGCCGGGAAGAGAGGAAGCGCCATGTACTGCTCAATGCTCTGCACACTGGTGGCCGCCATCAGCGGATCGACAAGCGGAACCTGGCGCTGAATCTCATCCAGAAGCGCCCTCGAGTCGCCAGCGGTACTGACTACCAACGTTCGCGCCGCGGGCAGCGTCCCGCGAAAGATCACTGCAAGTGGCGGCTCGCCCAGGGTGTGGTATTTCCCGTCCTTCACTACGCCGACCACTTCGCTCATTGTCTTTTCGCCGCCTAATGCCAGGCGCTTGCCCAAGGGGTCTTCACCGGGCCAGAACCTCCGCGCCAGCGTCTCGTTGACAAGAACCGCCACCGGTTTGTCGCCATCCGCCTCCTTTTGAGTCAAGTCGCGTCCGCGCAGAAGCGGGATCCCCATGGTGTGGAAGAACCCCGGCTCGACGAGGTACTGGTCCACCATGATGGCGCCCGGATCCTTGCCCAACCGCTTGCCTGCGGATGTCTCCGACCGCGAGGTCCCGAGAGGGAGAAAGTGCGCGTAGCTGGCGGCCGTCACGCCGGGAAGCCGCTCGACGCGTTGCAGCAGCCTCGCATAGAAGTCGTTGACTTTCTCTGGGGTGTAACCAAGGCTGCCCGGGTCAAGGGTTGCCAGCGCAATATGGTGCGTGTCGAATCCTGCATTGATCGCATTCGCGTTCATCAGGCTGCGCACGCACAGCGCCGCTCCTGCGAGCAGCACCACGCACATGGCCATTTGTGCTACTACCAGCACATTCCGTATGCGCGCCTTCTTCGGCCCTCCCGCTTGCGACTCTTCCTTGAGCACCCGCGCCGCATCGACTGCGCTCGCCCGCAGCGCCGGCGCCAGACCAAACACAATTCCCGTCACAAGCGATACCACCACCGTAAACAACAGCACGCGCCAGTCCATGGGGATCGCCAGCGTAATCGGAATGTTCGCCGGCTTCAGGCTCATCAGCAGCCTCGACGTTGCCCACGCAATTGCCACGCCCGCGGCCCCGGCCATGCCTGCCAGCATCAGGCTCTCTACCAGCATTTGGCGCACGAGCCGCGCTCTCCCCGCTCCCAGCGCCGACCGCGTTGCCATTTCACGTGCCCGGCCCGTTGCCCGCGCCAGCAGCAGACTGGCCGCATTGGCGCACGCAATCACCAGCACCAGCGTAAATACCGCGACCAATCCTCCGGTAAATGCGCCCACATATCCCCGGTAGGGCCCCGGTATCATGGTCAGCGGATACACCACCGCATCGAGAAAGTCCGCCTTGCTCCCCACCATCGGATCCAAAAGCTCAGGCTTGTCTCCATGCGCCAGGTCCGTCTGTCTCGCCAGCAGGTGCATCTCAGCCTGCACGCTCGCGTGGTCTGCTTCACGGCGCATTTTGCCAGCTACAACCAGCCAGTACGAGTCACGGGCCGTCAGCCGGTTCGGATCATCGTGCCGCAGATGCCCGAATGCGGTCAGGGGAGCCCAGAAATCCGGATCGGTGCCAACCATCAACCCAGTGAAACCCGCGGGCGCCACGCCCACCACCGAGAACGCGGCGCCATTCAACATCAGCGTCTTTCCAATCACGGCCGCGTCGCCATTCAGCTTCTGCTTCCAAAAGGGATAACTCAGGACTAATGCCTGGCGCGGGTTGTCAATACGATCGTCATCCACTGAGAGGGTTCGGCCCACCGCCGCGTTGACACCCAGCAGCGAAAACAGATTCCCTGAGACGAGCTGCCCGTGCAGAACCTCCCCGGCGCCTTCACGATTCCAGATCGCCTCCTCGCCATCACTGTCGAACGCCATCAACCCTTCCAGCGATTTGGCGTGATCGCGGTAGGACGTGTAGTCGGGATAGCTGAACGGCAGATAACCCATGATGCCGCCGCGTTTCGGGTTGTGCAGCCACACTTCCACCAGCTTGTTCGTCCCGCTCACTCCCTGCGGCGGGCGCAGCAGCAGCGCATTCACAAATGTGAAGACCGCCGAATTCATCCCAATGCCGAGTGCAAGCGCCAGCACAACGGCTGCGTTCAACGCCGGCCGTTTGGCCAGCATCCTCGTCCCGAATCGCACATCCTGCCACAACCCCGCCAGCGACAGAAGCCCCCGCTGCGATCTCTGCCGCTCCTTCAGTGACGTCACGTTGCCGAACTGGAGTCGAGCTGCATGTGCAGCCTCCCGAGGGTTCATTCCCCGCGCCCGGTAGCGCTCTTCCAGTTGTGCGATGTGCTCGCCAATCTCCTCATCGAAGATCGCATCTTCGCGCTTCTGCGCGGCCTGCCCTCTCACTCTTGTCCACAGCACTCGCAGCTTGCCCACGACGTCACCCCTGCCTCTCGAGCCGCAACACACTCTCGATTACTCGGGCGACTCGTTCCCAGCTATCCTTCTCGTGCTCGAGCTGCCGAGCGCCCCGCCTGGTAATGGAATAAAAGCGCGCGCGCCTGTTGTTCTCGCTCTTGCCCCACTCCGATGCGATCCACCCCTGTTGCTGCAACCTCAGCAGCGCCGTGTAGACGGTTCCTTCATTCAGGTCCAGAACGCCCTCGCTGACCTGCTCGATGCGCCGCGCAATCCCAAAGCCATGCAGCGGCCCCAGTGCCTGCAGCGTCTTCAACACCATCAGATCCAGAGTGCCCTGGAGCACTTCCGATTTTTTCTCGCCCATCGCCGTCCGCTCCTTTGGACATTGCAAACAAGATACCACGCCCACCTTTGGAATGTCCAATGGAAACCTGCGCTGGTTGCGTGCGGGCTCGGCCCGCCTGGTCAGGATGGCATTGCTTCGTTATGTGGCGCCTGCAAGGATGCGGGGCGGGCGGGGAGGATTTCATAGGGGCGCATCATTTCGTTGTCCTCGTGCTCGAGGATGTGGCAGTGCCAGACGTAGCGGCCGGGGTAGCCGGTGAAGGGCACGATGATGCGGGTGACGGTGTGGGCGTTGACGCGGGCGGTGTCTTTCCAGCCGAGCTCGTTGGGATCGGGCGGCAGGAGGGGGCTGGTGTAGCGGAGCTTGTTGGCCATGAGGAAGTCATAGGCGTCGAAGCGGCGGCGGTCGAGGATCTGGAAGCGCACCATGTGCAGGTGGATGGGGTGCACGTCGTCGGTGAGGTTGACGAGCTCCCAGATTTCAGTGGTGTCGAGGGCGGGCTTTTCGGTGATGGGCGCATGCCACGGGGTTTTGTTGAGCAGCATGCCCATGGATTCGGCGACGAGGTTGAGGTTTTCATCGAGGGTGAGACGGCGGGTAAGAACGGCGGCCGATTCAGGGATGCGTTGGATGGGGCGAAGGGCGGCGGGAAGGCTGCTGGTATCCGTAACGGGGGATGAGGCGACGCGGAATTGCATGAGGTCGAAGGGCTCGGAGCGGAGGAGGATGCGGGCGCCGCGCGCGGAGCTGAAGTCGATGACGATGTCGGCGCGTTCGCCGGGGGCGAGCTGGAGGTACTGGAGCGGAACGGGCGCAGCAAGGAGGCCCTGATCGGAGCCGACCTGGTGGAAGTGGCCGCCGCCGGAGAGCGAAAGACGATAGAAGCGGCCGTTGGCTCCATTGAGGATGCGGAAGCGATAGCGGCGCGGTTCGACGTCGAGATAGGGAAAGAGTTTGCCGTTGACGAGGTGAGCCTCGCCGAAGACTTCAGGCACCCAGGGCCGCTCGGGATCGGGCGAGACGGGATAGCTGAGGCGTCCGTCGGGTTTGAGATCGCGGTCCATGATGACGAGGGGAATCTCGTATTTGCCGGAGGGGAGATTGAGGCTGTCTTCGGCGGCATCGCGCACGATATATAGACCGAGCAATCCGGAATAGATATTGAGACGATTGATGCCCATGGCGTGGTCGTGGTACCAGAGGAGGGCTGCCTCCTGCCGGTTGGGGTAGTAGTAAGTGCGAGAGTGGCCGGTGGGATACCAGTCCTCGGGGTAGCCGTCGCTGGAGGCGGGCGTGCGGCCGCCGTGAAGGTGGACGACGCTGCGGGAGTCTGGCAGGCCCTTTGCGGCGCCGTGGAGAGTGTGATCGATGGGCAGGAAGTGCGTGGTTGGCAACTGGTTGGCCCACTCGATGAGCTGGCCCTCGCCGCCACGAGTGTCAAAAACGAGGCCGGGCACGGAGCCAGCGTAGGACCAGAGGGGCGTAGGCGGAAGGTCGCGATGAAGTTTTTGCGTTACCGCGCGCATGGCCACGCGATAGAAGGGCACGGAGAGGCCGGAGCCATCGGGCGCGGGGCGGCGGGCGGCGGGAACGGCCACGGGCAGAATGGGCAGGGGATCGACGAAGCGGGCGAGGGTGCCGGGATTGAGATTGGGCGTGGTGGGTGGCGCGGCGTGGGGCATGTGCTGCGCCGGAAGTGACTGAGCGCAGGTGCCGGCGGCGAGAAGAGCGGAGCGGTGAAGGAAGGAACGTCGGCTAATCAATTCATCTGCTCTTTCGGCATGAGCTCTTTCGGCGAATGCTCTTTCAAGACAAGATTAAACAAAGACGAGAGCGCGGGCGATGGTCTGCCTCGCGCTCCCGTGGGAGAGGAACGCTGATGTCTACCAGCCAAAGCCGCCGGAGGTGTGCTGATCGTTGACGACGAGGCCGGAGTTGGAGTCGAGCAGGAAGAGGCCTCGATTGGAAGCGTGGGTGAAGTCGAACATGTTGTCGAGGGGGTTGGCGAGGGCGTCAAAGGAGCCGCCGCCGAGGCGCTCCGCGCCGAGCCAGTTGTCTTCAACAAAGCGGAGGATGGAGCTCTGGTCGGTGAGGGTGTGGTCGACGAAGTTCTCGCGTGCGTAGGGGGAAATGACCATAAGAACGAGGCGTGGACCATAGCCGCAACGACCCTGGGCGTGCGCAGTGTTTGGGTTGACGCCGGCGAGAGCCCCAGCGCCTGTGCCGCAGGAGGGACGGCTCTGCACGATGTCGGCGGAGGTCGCGGACTGGTTGATGATCTGGCCGAGGGCATGGTCGTACCAGCCGTCGGAGTCGTCGTAGGCGATGATGACGGCGGTCGAGCTCCACTCGGGGCGCTTCTCGAGGAAGTTGATGGTGTTTACGATGAAGGCCTGCTCGTCGAGCGGGTCGGAGTAGCCGGCATGTCCGTCCTGGTAGCCGGGAGCCTTGAGGTAGGAGACAGCGGGGAAGTTGCCGGCGCTGACAGCGGCGAAGAAATCCTGCGTGTCGTACTGGTGGTTGCCTGGATCGCCTGCGAGACCAATGGTTGAGGGCGATGTAGGCCGGGCATGCGTGGGGTTGGAGGTCGAGGTGTAGTACTGGAAGGGCTGATGGTGCGGAATGTAGTCGGCCTTGGCGACGCCGGTGATTGCCGAGCTGGTGGTGCGCTTGCAGCCGGTGGTCTTGTTGGCGTTGATGGTGCTGAGGTTGAAGCCGCCCTCGAAGAATCCCCAGCTTATGCCGCGCTCGTTGAGCAGGTCGCCAACGTTTTTGCCGCTGAACTGGACGAGTTCGCCGGTGGTCGTGGAGCACTTGTCGCCGAGGGGATCTGCGTCGCTGATGAGGGTGAGGCCACCGTTGCCGTCGTCGATGACGGCGCCGCCGGAGTTGACGTCCTGGAGAATGCCATTGGTCTGACCGGAGATGAGGTTAATGGCGCCGGGCGTGGAGGGACCGAAGGTGGTGCCGTAGGAGTTGTCGCTCATGGCATAGCGCTGGGCATAGTTCCAGAGAGCGGTGACGGTGTTGCCGTCGTAGTAGCCCATGGTGAGCCCAGTGGTGGCGGCGATAGGGAAGTTGGGCGGCGGCGGTCCGGGAACGCCGACGGAGACGGGAAAGGCGTCCATGAGGCCGAAGTCGAAGGCGGCCTGTTCGGGAGTGTAGTCATGGTCCTGATCGCCGGTGGCAGCCTGCGAACGATCGAGGCGGAAGGGATTGGTGGCGCCGAGTCCGTTAGCGGCGTTGGTGGCGTTGGGATTGCTGGAGAGAAGCGCGCCGGTGAGTCCGTTGACCGCCGGGGTGTCGGCCTTTGCGCGGAAGAAAGGCTCGTGTGCCGGGTTTTTCGCGTGGGGGTAAGTGCCGAAGTAGTGATCGAAGGAGATGTTCTCCTGGAAGATGACAACGAGGTGCTTGATGGGAGTTGCGGTTGGTTCGCCATCACCGAAACCGGCGGCGAGAGCTGGATTCGGCAGGGTGCCAGCCACCAGTAATGTTGCGAGCGAAGCTGCAGCGAGCTTCTTCATTCGACCTCCTGTTCGCCGTTCAACAGATAAATTTTGGCGATTTCTCTGAGTTGTACGGGAGGAAGGTGAACCGGTGATGCGCGCGAGGTGAATTCCGTGTGAGAGGAAAGTGAAATGGCGATGGCGAAAAATGAATTGCCTGTGAAAGGCGGGGTGAGTGATCGCGAGAGGCGTTGTCGCGGGGGGGTGCGGGCTGAGGGGTATCTATTTGCCGTAAGGGAAGGCGGAGGGTTGATCGCGGAGAACGAGGCCGGTCTGGGGATCGAGGAGGAACGGCGCTGCGGCGTTGCGGGAAGGCGTGAAGTCGAACATGTTGTCGAGAGGGTTGGCGAGGGCGTCAAAGGAGCCGCCGCCAAGCCGTTCGCCGTCGAGCCAGTTGTCTTCAACAAAGCGGAGGATCGAAGTCTGGTCAGTGAGGCTGTGGTCGACGAAGTTCTGGCGCGCGTAGGGGGAGACGACGAGCAGGACGAGGCGCGGGCCATAGCCGCAGCGGCCCTGGGCATGCGCGGTGTTGGCGTTGACGCCGGGGAGCGCGCTTGCACCGGAGCCGCAAGAGGGGCGGCCTCTGATGATGTCGGCTGCGGTTGCGGATTGATTGACGATGGGCCCGAAGGCATGGTCGTACCAGCCGTCGGAGTCGTCGTAGGCGATGATGACGGCGGTGGAGCTCCACTCGGGGCGCTTCTCGAGGAAGTTGATGGTGTTCACGAGGAAGGACTGTTCATCGAGGGGGTCGGAGTAGCCGGCGTGTCCGTCCTGGTAGGCGGGAGCCTTGAGGTAGGAGACGGAGGGGAAGTTGCCGGCGCTGACGGCGGCGAAGAAATCCTGAAGGTCGTACTGATGATTGGCGGGATCGCCTGCGAGGCCAACGGTAAAGGGGGATGTGGGCCGGGTGTGTGTGGGGTTGGCGGTGGAGGTGTAGTACTGGAACGGCTCGTGGTGAGGAAGGTAGTCGCGGCTCGTGACGCCGGTGACGGCTGAACGGGTGTTGCGGTCGCAACCGGTGGTCTTGTTGGCGTTGACGGTGCCGAGGTTGAAGCCGCCCTCGAAGAATCCCCAGCTTATGCCGCGCTCGTTGAGCAGATCGCCGAGGTTTTTGCCGGCGAACTGGACGAGCTCGCCGGTGGTGCCGGAGCACTTGTCGCCGAGGGGGTCGGGGTCGCTGATGAGGGTGAGGCCGCCGTTGCCGTCGTCGATGACGGCGCCGCCGGAGTTGACGTCCTGGAGGATGCCGTTGGTCTGACCGGAGATGAGGTTAATGGCGCCGGGCGTGGAGGGACCGAAGGTGGTGCCATAGGAATTGTCGCTCATGGCATAGCGCTGGGCATAGTTCCAGAGAGCGGTGACGGTGTTGCCGTCGTAGTAGCCCATGGTGAGGCCCCTCGTGGCGAGGGGGTGGCCAGAGCGCGCGGGATCGCCGGCTCCGACGGAGTGGGGAAAGGCGTCCATGAGGCCGAAGTCGAAGGCGGCCTGTTCGGGGGTGTAGCTGTGATCCTGATCGGCGGTGGCAGCCTGAGAGCGATCAAGGCGGAAGGGATTGGTGGCGCCGTCGCCATTGATGGGATTGGACGCATTGGGGTTGTTGGAGAGCAGAAGGCCGGTGAGTCCATTGACGGAGGGCGTGCCGGGCCGGGCGAAGAAGGCGGGCTCGCCAGGGAGATTCTTCGCGTGGGGATAGGTGGCGAAGTAGTGATCGAAGGAGACGTTCTCCTGGTAGATGATGACGAGGTGCTTGATGGGCGTGGCTGTCGGCTGTCCATCGGAAGGCGCGGCGGCGTGGACGGCGGGGTGAACGGGAATGCGGGCCGCGCCGGCAAGGAGGGACGTGGCAAGCGCGGCTGCGAAGAAGTTTTTCATCGATGGTCCCTACCGGGGAGGCAGGCAGAAGCGATTTTCTCACCTGCGGGGGAGAGTGCGGAAATGCGTTCAGTTTTGAACAGTATTTTGCGCTTGTGGACGCAGATGAGCATGGCGGCGCCTTCGTGAGAGTGGCAAGTCATTGATTTGAAGGTGTATTTTGCGGCCGGCGAGTGGCAGGCTGCTTGCAGCAGGAATGACTGCGGCAGAGGTGTGTCCGGAGCCTGGCCGAAAACGCGCGAGCGAGGGCAATCGCATGAGAACGCTGATCCAGGACCTGCGGTATGCGGCCCGGCAGTTGCGGAAGTCGCCGGGATTTGCGGCGACAGCGGTGCTGACGCTGGCGCTGGGCGGGGGCGCGACAACGGCGATCTTCAGTTGCGTGGACGGGTTGCTGCTGAAGTCGTTGCCCTTTGAGGACGCAGGTCGGATCGCAGCCGTTGCAGAGACGAATCCGCGAGTTGCCGGCGGATTTGAAGCTACGTATCAGGACTTTCTGGACTGGCGGAGGCAGCAGGCGAGCTTCAGCGGGGTGGCGGCCTACTCCACAGTGAACCCGGATACGGTATCGCTGGTGATCGATGGGCGCGCGGAGCAGATACATCGGGTACTAGCCTCGGGGAACTACTTTTCGGTGCTTGGTGTGAAGGCGCAGGCGGGGCGTCTGCTGGATGAGCAGGACGACGCGGAGGGACACGATCATGTGGCGGTCCTGAGCGCTTCGGCGTGGCAGAGGCTGTTTGGCGGCGACGCGAGCGTGATGGGAAGGAGCATCACGCTGAACGGCGCGAGCTATGTGGTGGTGGGCGTGCTGCCGCAGGGCGGTGCGTATCCGGCAGACGGTGAGGTATGGCTGCCGCTCTCGCTGCTGGACAAGGCGACGCAGCAGTCCCGGGTATGGCATTCAGTGAACGTGATCGGGCGGCTGCGGCCAGGGGTAACACTCAAACAGGCGCAAGCGGAGATGCAGGCGATTGCGCAAGGGCTGCAGGCGGCGTATCCAGCGACGAACCGCGATGAAAGCGTGGTTGTGAAGCCCATGCGTGAAAAGCTCGTGGGCTCGCTTCGGCCGATGCTGCTGTGCCTTATGGGCGCGGTCGTGTTGATGCTGCTGGTGGCGTGCGCGAACGTGGCGAACCTGTTGCTGGTACGCGCGACCGAGAACCGTCGTGAAGTGGCGATCCGGCGCGCTCTCGGCGCGGATCGTGGAAGGCTGATCGGGCAGTTGATGGCGCAGACATTGCTGCTGTGCCTGCTGGGTGGAGCACTGGGTACCGGGTTCGCGGCGGGGGCGCTGCCTCTGCTGCGCGTGGCGCTGGCGCACACGAATGGGCTTGATCCGGCGCTGATCGCGTCAATCAGACTGCGCGGTCCGGAATTGCTTTTCACCCTGGGCGTCTGCTGCCTAACGGCGGTTGTGTTTGGAATATTGCCGGCAACCAGGCAGGGCGAGGAGCTGAGCCAGGCGCTGCGCACCGGAGACCGCGGAAGCAGCGGGGCGCATGCGGGGCGGCGCGCCATCCTGATTGCGAGCGAGATCGCGGTCGCGGTGGTGGTGGTGTTTCTGGGGACGCTGTTGATGCGGAGCTTCGCGAAGCTGGCAGCAGTTGATCCGGGATTCAGGACAGATCATCTTTTGAGCGCGGAGGTATGGCTGCCCGAGCCGCGCTACACGGATTCGAGTGCGAACACGGTGCAGTTTTTCGAGCAGGTGCTGCAGCGAATCGGGCAGACGCCGGGAGTGACCGCCGTGGGGACCACCACCCAGGTACCGATGCGACCGTCAAACGTGATGACGCGGTTCCTGATTGAAGGCGCTCCGGCACTGACGCCGGGGACTTACCCGTATGCACAGATCCGGTATGTCAATGCCGGGCTGTTCAGCACGCTGGGGCTCAAGGTAAAGGCTGGACGCGTATTTACACCGGACGAGGTGACGAAGGGCGCGGGCGTCTTTGTGGTGAACGAGACATTTGCGCGGCGTTATCTGGGTGGGGAAGCCGGGGCCCTCGGAAGGAAGATTCTGATTGGAGTGATGGGTCCGCATCCAGCGAAGATTCCAGTGGTGGGCGTGGTGGCCAATGCGCACGATCTCGGCGTGGACACGGAGGCGATGCCCGAGATGTATCTGCCGGGATTCGGCGAGCACGCGGTTCTGCTGGTGCGGTCGAAGATCAATGTGGAGCAAACGGAGAACGCAGTCAATGCCGCGGTGCGGATGGTCGACCCGCAGGTGGCGGCGTATCACGTGGAGACAATCGACGCAGTGGTAAGCGATTCAATGGCGCGGCAGAGGATGACGGCGACGCTACTAGCCATCTTCGGGCTGGCGACGCTGCTGCTGGCGGCAATCGGGATCTACGGGGTGCTGTCGTACTCGGTGGCACAGAGGACGCGCGAAATTGGAGTGAGGATTGCTCTGGGTGCTGATCGTGGCGACGTACTGCAACTGGTGCTGCGGCAGGCGGGAGCATTTACCGCCGCGGGGATTGGCGTGGGCATTGCCGTGGGTGTTGCGGGAGCGCGGCTGGTGAGCGGCATGGGCCTGCTGTTTGAGACGACGCCGTTGGATGCGATGGCGGTGTGCGTTGCGATCGGCGCGCTGCTAACGGTAGCGGCGATTGCCGTCATTGTTCCGGCGGCGCGTGCCACGGCGGTGAACCCGGTGACGGCGCTAAAGGCGGAATAAAGTGTCTGGAGAGTGAACGTGAGAACACTAATGCAGGACCTGGGATTTGCGATGCGGCAGTTGCGGAAGACGCCGGGCTTTACGCTCACGGTGCTGCTGACGCTGGCGCTGGGCATCGGGGCGAACTCGGCGATCTTTACGCTGGTGAACTCCGTGCTACTGCGGAAGTTGCCAGTTGCGGATCCGAAGACGCTGGTGCGGATCGGGGATACGAACGATTGCTGTGTGAACAGCGGAACCAGTGACACTGGCGACTACAGTCTTTTCGCGACGGAAACGTATTACCAGTTCAAGAAGAGCCTGCCGGAGTTTGAAGAACTGGCTGCGACGGAGAGCGGCTTCTCGTATCGGCCGCTGACAATTCGGCGCGAGGGACCACAGACGGTGGCGCAGTCCGAGATGGGGACATTCGTTTCAGGGAATTATTTTCGCGTCTTCGGGTTGCGGCCGGCGGCGGGGCGGTTCTTTGTGGATGCGGACGACCAGAAAGGCGCGCCATACACGGCGGTGATGAGCTATGCGGCGTGGAAGGACGACTACAACGGCGATCCCTCGGTAGTGGGAAGCACGTTCCGGATCAACACGAAGGCGGTGACGGTAATCGGCGTCGCGCCGGAGGGATTCTACGGCGATCGGCTGTCGAGCTCGCCGCCGAAGTTTTATCTGCCGCTGGAATCGATGGATGCAGTGCAGGGAGCGCCGTATCTGCATGATCCCGAGGTGGAGTGGGCGTACGTCGTGGGCAGGCTGAAGCCAGGGGTTTCGATGGCGGCGCTGCAGCAAAAGGCGAGTGGGTTGCTGCGGCAGCAATTTGCGCCGCTGAAGATGTTCAAGGACGCGCGCATGCAGAAGGACCTGCAACGGGCGCATGTTGTGCTGACGCCGGCAGGCGGCGGAATCCAGCAGATGCAGGAGAATTACCGGGATCGCCTGCATCTGCTGACGTGGATTGCGGGGCTTGTGCTGCTGGTGGCGTGCGCAAATATTGCGAACCTGATGCTGGTGCGCGGCATGAGCCGGAGAGCGGAGATGTCGATTCGCGCGGCGCTGGGCGCGCAGCGGGGGCGGATTATCCGGCAACTGCTGACGGAGAGCGTGCTGCTTGCGGGGCTGGGCGGGTTGCTGGGACTGGCGGTGTCGTATCTTGGCGCGCGGATGCTGCTGGCGATGACGTTCCCGGGAGAACAGGGCGTGCCGATTGATGCAGCGCCGTCGCCGCTGGTGATCGGATTCGCTTTTGGGTTGTCGCTGGTGACGGGAATTTTGTTCGGGATTGCGCCGGCGTGGATGGCGGCGCGGACACAGCCGGCAGAGGCCCTGCGCTCAAACACACGGACGACAGCACAGGGCGCGAGCCTTCTGCAGCGCGGGCTGGTGGTTGTGCAGGCAGCGCTGTCGCTGGTGCTGCTGGTGGTGGCTGGATTGTTTGCGCAGAGCCTGAGCAAGGCCGAAAGCACGGATATGAAGCTGGATGCAACGAACCGCTACATCATCCACATCAACCCGCAGGCGGCAGGATATCTGCCGTCGCAGGTGGGTCCTCTGTATCAGGCCATCGAGGATCGCTTTCACGCGCTGCCGGGGGTGGTGAAGGTGGGCCTGGCGACCTATCCGCCGATGGAAGACAACAACTGGAGCACGGGCGTGAAGGTGCAGGGCGAGCCTCAAGCGAAGAAGGGTGCATCGTTTGTAAAGGCGACAGCGGAGTACTTCGATTCTGTGGGGACACGGGTGGTGATGGGAAGGGGGTTCACGCAACAGGACACGCCGAATGCGCCGGCGGTTGCGGTGGTGAACAAGGAGTTTGTGAAGCAGTTCTTTGGCGCCAGGAGCCCGATCGGGCACAGGTTCGGCTATGGCGACGCGGGAAAAGATGGCCTCTTCGAGATTGTGGGCGTGGTGGAAGACACGACCTACCAGAGCGTCTACTGGAAGAACCACGCGATGTATTTTCTGCCGCTGCTGCAGCGGCCAGCGGTCAATGACGATCCGATCGACAAGGATCTGTCGCTGTATGCGGGAGCGCTTGTGGTCGAGACGGCGCGGCCGGTGGACAACATGGAACAACTTGCGGCGAAGACGCTGTCGGGCATCAATCCGAACATGACGATTGTGAAGTTCCAGACCTTTCAGCAGCAGATTGATGACAACTTCACGAATGAGCGGCTGATTGCCCGGCTGACATCGCTGTTTGGCGGGCTGGCGCTGCTGCTGGCGGCGTTGGGGCTTTACGGAGTGACGGCGTACACGGTGGCGCGGAGGACACCGGAGATCGGAATCCGGATGGCGCTGGGCGCCGAGCGCGGACGCGTAGTGGGCATGGTGATGCGCGGCGCAATGGTGCAGGCACTGACCGGGCTGGCCGTCGGGGTCCCGGTGGCGATGCTGTGCGTGCGGTATGTGAAGTCGCAACTGTATGAGATTACGAGCGTGAACTTCGCCGTGATGGCGACAGCAATAGTGACGCTGGCGGTGGCGGCGGCGATTGCGGGGCTGATTCCGGCAAGGCGTGCGGCGTCGATTGATCCAGTGAGGGCGTTGCGGGTGGAGTAAGGCAGTTTCGCGCGCTGCGCCGGTGCCTCAGGCGAGGGCGGGCGCGGCGCTGGCGATGAGCGTAACGGCGGTAATGTCGTCCTCCTGGCCAAAGGCTTGCGCCGCGTGCGCAATGGCTTCGGCGGACTGGATGCTGACGGAGGCGGTGCGCTCGAAGCCGAAGAGCGCGCCGGTCTTGCTGCGGGCTTCCACAACGCCGTCGGTAACGAGTGTGACCTGCTGCCGGGGCACGAGCCGGAAGCGGGATTCCGCGTAGGTTGTGGAGGCGGAGATTCCGAGAGGCAACCCGTTCACGAGAGGGAGTTCGACGCCATCGAGATAAGGCGCGATGTGGCCTGCGTTGGCGACGGTGAGGGCGCAGTCAGGATCGACCCGAAGGACAAGGCAGGTGGTGAATCCGCTGGAACTCCGCGCCAGCATGCGGGTATTCATGGCGGCGAGGATTTCGCCGGGGCTCTGCGTGTAGTGGGCCAGGGTGCGAAAGGTGCCGACGAGCAGCGAGACGGTCATGGCGGCGGGCATGCCTTTGCCGCTGACGTCGCCGATGATGACAAGCGCGCCGCCGTTTTTTGTGGGAACGATCTGGAAGAAGTCGCCCCCTACCTCGCCGGCGGGTTTGTAGGCGCTCTGGAATGAGAAGCCGGGAATTGTGGGGATCTTATCCGGGATAAGGACGTGCTGGACGGTGCGCGCGGCTTCGAGCTCGGCCGCGGCGCGAGCGTGCCCGCGAGCGATACCGATGGTGCGCAGCACGAGGAAGAGCAGCATGGTGATGCCGTAGATGACGGCCCATATGCTCCAGAAGTCCGCGGAGTAGGTTCCGATCTGAAGGCTGGGGAGGTCAGAGACCGGCAGCGTCAGTAACCGGAAGATGCGGCTTAGCACGGAGAAGAGGTACCAGTAGTTGGCGATGCTGACGATCGCGATGGCGGGCAGAACCACGCGAGAGTCTCGGTTGCCCTGGAGCAGCCCTCGCAGAAGGAGCACGCACAAGAGCGCCTTCGCGGTGAGCGAGGGAAGGAAGTAGGCGACGATGACCGGAAGCCCATGGAGATAACCCATTTGGTTCAGGTCGGAGGCAAAGTAGCCGAGGAAGGTGGCGATCTCGAGAGCCAGGAACCAGCGCGAGGGAGGCAGACGAAGAATGAGGCGGACGAACTCGATGAGTGCGACGTTGGTGACGCCGAGCCACAGGGTTCCAAACAGGCCGCTCCCGGCGCCCGCGGTATGGAGGTGAGTCCAGGCGATGACGGCGCTTTGCAGGCCGGCGGCCAGCAGGGAGATGGCGATGGCGAGGTATTCCAACCGGCTGCGCATTGCGAGATAGAGGGCGAGCGCGACCAAGCCAACGAGGAGATTGAGACCGCAAAGAATCAGCGGAATCATAGCTTGATGGGTTGCCTCATAGGTGGCATCGCGCAGGGCCGCAAAGCCGGTGGAAATCATGATGCCGCCGGAGTTGAAGGGCGTGCTCGTCCCCTGCGCGCGGTCCGGGCCGGTTCTGTTGAGGGCAAAACGAAGGGCAATCACCAGATCGCCGTTGGGGGCGATCATGCTGTCAGGAATGTCATACGAAGTCAGATAGTCCTGGCTGGACTCTCTCAATCCGTTCATCCGGCCGTTGGCGCCGATGCGGACTCCATTGACGTAAAGCTCGTAGCTGCCAGCGATGTACTGAGTCTCGATGGCTAGGTAGTGCGCAGTGGGGTGGACGTGGACGTGGATCCTATACCACGCGTACGAAATATTGCGTATGCCGTAGGAGTAGAGCGGCCGGTCAACGGAGATAATCTTCCAACTACTGTCGTCGTAAGTGGGCGAGGCGAAGGCGGGGTTGTCTTCCGTGGAGAAGAGCCAGTCGGGGCCCAGTGGCACCCGCGCTCCGAGATAAAAGGGATTGAAGCTGCGCGGATTGTTCCAGCCGGGAGGCTGTGCAGACGCGGCGAGGGCCAAGAAGCCGACGCAGACGAGAAAGACGGCAAATCCGAGTGAGCGACTGAGCGATCGCGTCATGAGAGGAGCCTCTGATCGGCGGGGAATGCCTCTCTGGACTATACAGATTTGGAGGGGCTACTCGCTGAAGTGCGCAGTGGTTCGGTGGGGCGGGGCGAGACACAGGTGGTGAACCTGAAGCTGAATGCGCCGGAGATGCCAGTGGATGAGCTGGAAGCGATGCTGCCGTCGGGTTCGGAACTGAGCGGAGGAACGCTTTCGACGAGAGCCAGCGATGGCTATGAGAGCCGCGGGCCTTACGGTCTTTGAGCGGCACAACTAAACTTGTGTTCCTGATACAAAGTGCGCCTGCTATAGTGCGGGGAAGGTTCCCCCCTATATACGAAGAGGTTCTTCAATGGCGCGATGGTTGCGGTCTTCCGGCTTTCTGGCGGTATCGCTGCTGTGTTCCTTTGCCGCTGCGCAGGCCGCAACACCGGTGCAAGGCTCAACTGCGGCGCCGGCCGAAG